>CAYXXL010000423.1:0-2539 GCA_964469025.1 uncultured Fibrobacteria bacterium | reverse complement strand
GCGCAGCGAAAGCACGTCTTTCCTGAACAACGTGCGATCGACCTGGAAGTCGAGGAGAAGGGAGTGGAATTGTGCCGAATTCCCTTCTGAAAGCTCGGATCGGCGTGGCGGAGAGACACGCGCGCATCCTGGAACGAGTCCTGGAAGCGCTCTGTACAAGCCTCCCGATCCAGCCCGAGGATCTGGAGAAGGAGGACGAACTTCTCCTCCTCCGGTTGGACCAGTTCCAAAGTCGGTTCAGCAAGCTCCAGGATCACATCGGGGCCAGGGTGTTCCCGGCGGTCCTCGATGCCTTGGGGGAGGATGCGGCTTCGATGTCCGTGTTGGACAGGCTTTACCGGCTGGAAGCACTGGGATTCGTGGAAGACGCCGAGATCTGGAACGATCTGCGCGCCGTACCAAACCAGTTGGCGCACGACTATCCGGAAGACGCGGACACATTGACGACAGAACTGGGAATCGCACTGGATTCCGCACGGACCCTTTTGCGGACATGGCGGTTCCTGCTGGAAAAGATCGAAAAGCACCCGCTTCTGGCCTGAATCGCATTCGGTCTCCGGAAGCTTTTCCCCAGTATCAACGTTTAGGACGTTTGTATATTAAACGTCATGAACGTTGAGGAATTGAACCGGGCGCTTCTGGACGGCAGGATCGATGCTCCCGGGATCTTTCCTCGTTTGGATGCGTTGAAGGAACAACCGTTCGTCTTTCGCGCGGATTTCGGTTTGGAACGGCTTCCCGAGGAGCCCGGGGTCATCCTGGTGCGGGGTGCCCGGCAATACGGCAAGTCCACTTGGATGGAAGGGCAGGTGCGAGGCACGGTGGAGCGGCATGGACCGGGTTCGGCTCTTTTCCTCGACGGCGACCATTGCCGGGACGCCGACGATCTCTCGCGTCAGATCTCGGACACGATCGGACTTTTTCGAAAGGATGCGCCCGTCCGACGCCTGTTCATCGACGAGATCACCGCGGTGGATGAATGGGAAAAGGCGCTGAAGCGTCCTCTCGATCGCGGGGAGTTGGCGAAGGTCCTGGTGGTGACGACGGGATCGCGTGCCACGGACCTGCGAAGGGGGTCCGAACGGCTGCCAGGCCGCAAAGGGAGGTTGGATCGGACCAACTGGCTGTTCACCCCGCTCCCTTATCGGGAATTCGTGCGTGTTGGGGGGAAGCATATGGGCAAGGACCCGGTGATCTCCTACCTGCTCACCGGCGGTTCGCCGGTGGCTTGTGCCGAGATGCTGCACGGGGCACGGCTTCCTCGCTGGACATTGGACACGGTGCGCGATTGGATCCTGGGGGAGTGCGCCCGGGCGGATCGTCCCCGACGATCCTTGGTGGCCGTCATGGAGCAATTGCACCGGTTCGGGGCATCGTGCGTGGGACAGACGAAACTGGCGAAGGAGGCCGGTTTGGCCAACAACACCGTGGCGGCAGGCTACGTGGAGCTTCTGGCCGATCTCATGGTGGTGGGAATTTCGGATGCCTGGGACGCCGAGCGAAAGCACGAGATTCCCCGAAAGCCCGCGAAATTCCCCTTCGTGAACCTCCTGGCGGCCGTGGCCTGGGCCCCCGATGCGCCCAGCTCGGTGTCGGAGTTTTTGGCCCTCCCCGACTCCCGCCAAGGAGTGTGGTTGGAATGGCTGGTGGCCCAGGAACTTTTCCGAAGAGCGGCCGTGGCGGGGCGGCCGGAGCCGGAGAGGCTTCCGTATTGGCAGGGAGGCGACCACGAAGTCGACTTCGCGGGCAAAGCCGAGTGGTACGAGGTGAAGCGAGGCAAGACCTCGCCCTTGGACTTCGCGTGGTTCCCTCGGGTCTTTCCCAAAGGAAGACTCACCGTGGTCTGCGACGCGCACTGGGAAACGGACCAGGTGCGCGCGATCCGCTTCGAGAAGTTCCTGCTGGGGGAGTGAAAGAACTTTAATCCCTATTCGAGACGGCATCGTCGGTTGCGCCAAGGATCTGAACGACAGCCGCGTGGAAGAGCTCCGGCCCCTGCTTCCGGAACCGGAACTTGTGGGACTGGCGGTGCGCCTTCGGGCGGCATTGGGCCGCATCGCGTCGGAGTTGTGAACGGGCACCGGCGCGGAAAAGATCGGGAAGCACCCGTTTCTGGTTTGACGGGGGCGGCGAGGACCCGAAAGCGCCGTTGTGGCCATCGCTCGATGGAAACGGATCGTGCTCCCTTATGCACGTCGAGTTCGAGGAAGCGATTGTCCTAGATTCGATCACCGGGAACTCCGAACTCCCGTTCGGGAGTCGGCAGTGGCGTCAAGGAGCCGGGGCATGAACGAAGACATCCGCTGGAAGCAGCGTTTCGATAATTTCTCACGCGCCTACGCGTCGTTGCGAAAGGCCCTGGAGCTTTCGCGGGAGCGTCCGCTTTCCGAACTGGAACAGCAGGGCCTCATCCAGGGATTCGAATTCACCCACGAACTCGCCTGGAACGTGCTCAAGGACTATCTGGAAGCCAAGGGGATTTCTGGGCTGGTCGGCTCGCGAGACGCCGTGCGTTCGGCCTTCAGGAACGGATTGATCG
>CAYXXL010000422.1:0-2541 GCA_964469025.1 uncultured Fibrobacteria bacterium | reverse complement strand
AAGGGAAGCCGTGAGCGCGAGGGTCGTGGTGGGCATCTCCGAACGGAGCTTCAGCACCCAGGCGGGCGACCAGGTGGTGACGCACGCGCTCGGTTCCTGCGTGGGAGTGGTGGTCCACGACGCGCAGGCCTGCGTGGGCGGAATCCTGCACTACATGCTTCCAGCGTCCTCGCTGGATCCGGAGAAGAGCAGGATCAACCCGTTCATGTTCGGGGACACCGGCATTCCGGCATTCTTCAAGGAAGCCTACGCGCTCGGTGCGGCCAAGGACAGGATGCGGGTGGTGATCGCGGGAGGAGCCAGGGTCATCGAATCCGTGCAGACGCTGGACATCGGGGCACGCAACGTGGTCATCGCCCGGAAGCTGTTCTGGAAGAACGGCGTCATGATCGCGGCGGAGGACGTGGAAGGGAACCGACCCCGCACGCTCTTCCTGGAGGTGGGATCGGGAAGGACCTGGTTCACCACGCGCGGCGAGGTCCACGACCTGTGAACGGCGGAGGTTTCTGATGGGCTACACGGTCCTTGTGGTGGACGACAGCGAGACCATCCGCGGAGCCCTCGCGAGGGCCTTCGGGATGGCGAAGCTTCCGATGGACGGGATCATCCAGGCGCGCGACGGCCTGGAGGCCATCGAAGTCCTGCGGGAAAAATGGGTGGACATCGTCCTCACCGACATCAACATGCCGCGCATGGGCGGCGAAGAGCTGATCCGGGCCATGAAGGCCGACCCCGCCTTCGCCGACATCCCCGTGGCCGTGGTGTCGACCGAAGGCAGCCAGACCCGCGTGGACGGTCTCCGTCGCGCGGGCATCGCGGGCTACCTGCGCAAGCCCTGCCGACCCGAGGAGATCCGCGAGCTGCTCCACCAGGTCCTGGGGGATTGGAAATGAACGAAGAGATGAAGCAGGCCATGGAGATCGTGTCCATCCGGATCCTGGAGGACGCCGCGTTCCTCTTCGTGGAACGCGCCGATGGGGATGCGAGACCGGGCCCGGACTGGAGGGCCGCCGGTGCCGAACTGCGTTGGACCGGACCTCGCGAAGGGACCATGAGGGTCTGGGCGGAACCGTCCCTCCTGCGCGTCCTGTCCGCGAACATGCTGGGGATGGAGGAGGACGACCCCTCCGCCGTCGCCGCCGGGCCGGACGCGCTGCGCGAGATCCTGAACATGGTGGTCGGGAACTGCCTGACGGAGGCCTGGGGTCCCGGTCCCGTCTTCCACCTGGAGGTGCCCCGGGAGGCCGATCCCGACCTGCTCGCCGGGGACGCCGAGGACGGCTTCTGGATCCTGGCCGAAGACCGTCCGGTGCTGTTCCGCTGCGGTGGCTCCCCGTGATCGGGTCGGGAGCCAAGGTCCGCGTCCTGGTGGTGGACGATTCCGCCGTGGTGCGGGAGGTCCTGGTGCGCGAACTGGGACGCCATTCCTCCATCGAAGTGGTGGGAACGGCCCCCGATCCCTACCTGGCCCGCGACAAGATCCTCCGATTGTCCCCGGACGTGATGACGCTGGACCTGGAAATGCCCCGGATGGACGGGCTCACCTTCCTGCGCAAGATCATGGAGCACCATCCGGTTCCCACCATCGTGGTGAGCTCCCTGACGGCCAAGGGGAGCCAGATGGCGCTGGAGGCGCTGCAGATAGGCGCCTTCGACGTCCTCTGCAAGCCGGGGGCGGCGTACACGGTCGCCGAGGTGATCCCGGTGCTTGTCCAACAGATCCTCGCGGCCGCAGGTTCCGACATGCGCAAGTTCCGGAAGCGGGACGCGGAAGCCGCTCCGGTCCAGAAATTGTCCATGACGCGCACCACCAACCGGATCGTGGCGGTGGGCGCGTCCACGGGCGGCACCACGGCCATCGAGACCTTCCTTAAGCCGATTCCCGCCCTGTGCCCGCCCTTGGTGGTGGTGCAGCACATGCCGCCGGGGTTCACCAAGTCGTTCGCCGAGCGCCTGGACAGGGACTGCGCCATGGAGGTGCGCGAGGCCGTGGACGGGGATCTGGTCAATCCGGGCATCGCCCTGATCGCTCCGGGCAACTACCACATGGTGGTCCGGCGCAGCGGAGCGCAGTACACGGTCGCGCTCCACCAGGGCGAGCGTCGCCACTACCAGAGGCCCGCGGTGGACGAGCTCTTCGAATCCGTGGCGGACTACGCGGGGGCCAACGCCGTGGGGGTGATCCTCACCGGGATGGGCGCCGACGGGGCCGCGGGACTGCTGCGCATGCGACAGGCGGGCGCGCGGACGGTCGCGCAGGACGAGGAATCCTCGGTGGTCTGGGGGATGCCGGGCGAAGCGGTCAAACTGGGGGCGGCGGAATTCGTCCTGCCGCTGGACCAGATCGCCGGTTCCGTTTTGCACCTTCTCGAATCAGGAGTCAGGTCATGAGTCGGATATTGTTGGCCGAGGACGACCGCATCTCGCGGGTGATGCTCCAGGCGGTCCTGATGAAGTGGGGACACGAGGTGGTGCCGGTCGTCGACGGACGGGACGCACTGGAGAGGCTCCTGGATCCGGACGGCCCCAGCCTCGCCATCC
>CAYXXL010000421.1:0-2543 GCA_964469025.1 uncultured Fibrobacteria bacterium | reverse complement strand
ACCTTTTCCAACTTCGCCTGGCCCAGGATATTCTCGCGCGCCGTCTCGTTCAAGGGCGTGCTCACCGTCCGCGTCGCCCCCGTCTTCCGATCCAGGACCGTGGCTTCGAGCGTGCCCGCACGCGTGTGCAAGGCGGTCACGGAATCCGTCGGGGTCAGCGTGGCGAACAGGGAGAGCTGGTCCTTCAAGGATGCCGACCATCCGGTGGTGGCGAGCATGAAGGCGATGGGGAGGATCCGCATGGGGGGCTTTCTTCGAAGATTGGAGCGGGAACACAGGGATAGGTCCTGGGGTCCCAAAACATGATTGCATGCGGAACAGCCGTCAATCCACCGCATCTCCGGTAGCTGCGGAACGGCTGGCACTGGAGAGGCCCCTCCTGTTTTTTGGCAGGGCCGATTGCTAGTTAATGACCCATGAGAACGGGTAACAAACCCATTCCAACTTCACCCACCATCGGAGATCGAACATGAACAAACGAATGCTGACCATCGGCTTGGCCGGGCTGGTCTTTTGCGGATCACTGTCGTTGCAAGGTTGCTACGGCTCCTTCGCGCTGACCAAGAAGGTCTACAACTGGAACGGGACCCTCGGCAACAAGTGGATGAAATCCATCGTGTTCTTCGTGTTCGGTTTCGTGCTGCCGGTGTACGGGCTGTCGGCCTTCATCGATGCGATCGCCCTGAACCTGGTGGAGTTCTGGACCGGGTCCAATCCTTTGGCCGCCGCCCAGACCCACATGGACAAGACCTACGCCGACGGCACCCGCGTGCAAGCCGACCGCCTCCCCGACGGACGACTCTCGGTCCACATGGTCCTTCCCTCCGGGGAGGAGCGTTCGTGGGTCATGACCCACGAAGTGGACGGGATCTCCGTGGCCGATGTCAAGGGCAACTGGATGGGCAAGGTGGCACAGACCGCCCAGGGCACCGTCATGATCCACCCCCAGGTGGCCCTCGCCCCCTGATGCCCGGATTCCGGTTGCCTGACGGGGTGATTCCCGCAGGCACCGGGAATGGCTTGACCGGAGCGGGTCCACGGGGCTAGATTCGGGACCGAACTTCATCGTTTCGAGGATTCCATGCGCCGTTTGCTCGCGAGCCTTGCCCTACTCTCCGTCGTGTCCCTGACCGGTTGCGCCGGCGGGGCGGCTTCGTCTGGTGCGAATGGGGAGGCGAAGTCCAGCCCCACGGCGCAAGTCAATGCGGCGCGGGCGGAAGCCGAAGCCCAGGAGCACAAGTTGTCGGATCTGCGCCAGGAGAAGGCCGATCTCGAGGCCCAACTGGAAGGCAAGTCCGCTCCGGCAACCTCCACGCCCGCTCCTGCACCGGTCGCGGCACCAACACCCGCGAAGGCGGATTCTGCCGCTCCCGCCGCCGCTACCGGCAAGACGAGCAAGTGACCTGATCCCGTCGCGCCGGACCTCCGTGCTGGAATCGGTTTCCGATGCCGCCAAGGAAGTGGTTCTTCGCAACGGAGAAGATCTTCTGGGCAGGGTGGAGCGGGCGTTCGGCACCCGCATCCTTTCTCGCGGTGCAGGATTTTCCGTGGAAGGCTCCGATCCCGGTGCCCAGGCGAGGACTGGTCAGGTCCTGACGGAGATGGTCCGGATCGCCGAGGAAACCGGCGAGCTGGATGGATTCGTGGTGGACCTTTTGGTGAAGGAGTCCCGTCCCGAGTTTGCCACCCGTCCCATCCTCTACGATGTCCGCGGCCAAGCGGTCCGCCCGCGCTCGGCAGGCCAGCACCGCCTGGTGGAAGCCGCCTCCAGCCATGAACTGGTCTTCGCCATCGGCCCCGCCGGTACCGGCAAGACCTACCTCGCGATCGCTTTGGCGGTGGCCGCCCTGGAGCGCAGGGAAGTGGATCGGCTGGTCCTGGTGCGTCCCGCTGTGGAAGCGGGAGAAGAGCTAGGCTTCCTGCCCGGAGATCTGCAGGAAAAGATCGCCCCCTACCTGCAACCCATGATGGATGCCCTGCAGGAACTGCTGCCGCGCAGCCGCTTCAGGGAGTGCCGGGAAGCGGGCTTGATCGAGATGGCGCCTCTGGCCTACATGCGCGGCAGGACCCTCAAGAGGTGCTTCGCGATCCTGGACGAGGCGCAGAACGCCACCATCCCCCAGATGCGCATGTTCCTCACCCGCTTGGGAGTGGGCTCCCGCGCCGTGGTCACCGGCGATCCCACCCAGGTCGACCTTCCTCCCCGGACCCGGTCGGGCTTCGAGGACGCATGTTCCCTGCTCTCCGGAATTCCCGGGATCGGGCAGGTGCGGTTGGAAAGCCGCGATCAAATGCGCCACCCGCTTGTCCAAGCGATCATCGATGCCTATGATTCCCGTTCCTCCCAGGAGATCCACACATGAAACAGTCCTTCGGCAAGATCAATCTCGTCCTCATCGTGTTCGGAGCGGTGCTCGGTCACCTCGACGCAACAGCGCTCGACGGTCGTGGCGACGTGGTCGTGGTCCGAACCGCCGTGGGCACCGGTGTCGTGGCTCGCGACAGCGCGCAAGCCCGTATGGCGCTGGCCGAGCTCGTGGCCG
>CAYXXL010000420.1:0-2550 GCA_964469025.1 uncultured Fibrobacteria bacterium | reverse complement strand
CCTCCGGAACCGCCGTCCGGTTCGAGCCGGGCGAAAGCCGGACCGTCCGGCTGGTCCCTGCGGGCGGCCTGCGGCGCACCCACGGCGCCCAGGGTTTCCTGGACGGCCCGGAGGATCCCCAGGCCGTGGCCCGGGCCCTGGATCGGATGTCCTCCGAGGGCTTCCTGGGCTTGGAGGTGGTCGCATGAGCGTCCACATCCGGCGCAAGGCGTGGGCCGAGATGTACGGCCCCACCGTTGGCGACAGGATCCGTCTTGCCGACACCGATCTTTGGATCCGCCTGGACTCGGACTTCACGGTGCACGGCGACGAATGCAAGTTCGGGGGAGGAAAGTCCATCCGGGACGGCCAGGGCCAATCCAGTCGCGCGCGCGACGGCCAGGCGCTGGACCTGGTGATCACCAACGCCGTGGTGCTGGACGTGGACGGAATCCGGAAGGCGGACGTGGGCATCCGCGGCGGTCGGATCGCGGGCGTGGGGAAGGCGGGAAACCCCGACTGGATGGACGGCGTGGACCCGAACCTGGAGGTGGGCGCCACCACGGAGGTGATCGCCGGGGAGGGCATGATCCTCACCGTCGGCGCCATGGACGCGCACATCCACTTCATCTGCCCGCAGCAGATCGACGAGGCCCTGGCCTCCGGCGTCACCACCATGCTGGGCGGGGGAACCGGACCCGCGACGGGCACCTGCGCCACCACCTGCACGCCGGGGGAGTTCCACCTGCGGCGGATGATGGAGGCCACCGAATCCTTCCCCATGAACTTCGGGTTCCTGGGCAAGGGGAACGCCGCCCACGAAGGCCCCCTGGTGGACCAGATCCTGGCCGGAGCCTGCGGGCTCAAGCTCCACGAGGACTGGGGGACCACGCCTGCGGCCATCGACACCTGTCTTCGCGTCGCGGACCGCCACGACGTCCAGGTGGCCATCCACACCGACACCCTGAACGAATCGGGCTTCGTGGAGCGCACCCGCGCCGCCATCGCCGGGCGGACCATCCACACCTACCACACGGAAGGCGCCGGAGGCGGCCACGCTCCGGACATACTCGTGCTCTGCAACGATCCCAACGTGATCCCCAGCTCCACCAACCCCACCCGACCCTACACCGCGAACACCATCGACGAGCACCTGGACATGCTCATGGTGTGCCACCACCTGGACCGGTCCATCCCCGAGGACGTGGCCTTCGCCGAAAGCCGCATCCGCCCGGAGACCATCGCCGCCGAGGACATCCTCCACGACATGGGGGCGCTTTCCATCATCAGCTCCGACAGCCAGGCCATGGGACGGGTGGGGGAGGTGGTGCTGCGGACGTGGCAGACGGCGCACAAGATGAAGGTCCAGCGCGGGGCCCTGCCCGAGGACGCCGGGACCGGGGCGGACAATTTCCGGGTGCGCAGGTACCTGGCCAAGTACACCATCAACCCCGCCATCGCCCACGGCATGGGAGGGGAGATCGGGACCGTCTCCGAAGGGAAGCTCGCCGACCTGGTGCTGTGGAAGCCCGCCTATTTCGGGGTCAAGCCGGAGATGGTCGTCAAGGGCGGGTTCGTCGCCTGGGCCCAGATGGGTGACGCCAACGCATCCATTCCCACCCCCCAGCCCCTGCGCGGGCGGCCCATGTTCGGAGCCTTCGGTTCCGCGGCCGGCGCCGGTTCCGTCACCTTCGTCTCGGGCGCGTCCCTGGAAACGGTCCGTTCCTGGAACCTCCGCCGCGGCGTCCTGCCCGTCCGGGGCTGCCGGGGGGTCGGGAAGCGGGACATGGTCCTCAACGGGGTCCTGCCCGGCCTGACGGTGGATCCCGAGACCTACCAGGTGCGGATCGGCGACCGGATCCTGACCTGCGAGCCCGCCGTGGTGCTGCCCATGGCGCGCCTCTACCACCTGTTCTGACATGGACGCCTTCCTCCTCCAGCTCGCCGACAGCGCCTTCCCCACCGGAGGCTACGCCTTCTCCACCGGATTGGAGTCGGCATGGCAGGCGGGGTGCCTGGGGAACGGAGAGGGTTTCGAGTCGTGGCTGGATTCCACCTGCCTCGCCTTCGCGGGATGGGAACTGCCCTTCGTCTCCGTCACATGGGGACGGAAATTGACGGATTCCGAAGGGGTCTTCCGGATCTACGACGCCCAGGCCATGCCGCCCGCCGCCCGGGCGGCGTCCACGCGTCTGGGCGGGACCTGGGCGCGGTTGCTCTCGACGCTCCGACCCGAAGCGGAGACCTGGTCCACGGAACTGCGCGGGAGGGGACTTCCCACCCACCAGGTCCCCGTGGTGGCTTCGGCCCTTTCCCTGTTCTCGGTGGACCTTTCCCAGGCGCGGCTCTTCGCGTTGTGGATGTTCCTGCGCGACCAGATCTCGTCCGCGGTGCGATTGGGGATCCTGGGTCCCATGGAAGCGGCGGCCATCCACCATCGGCGGCTGGCGGGTCTGGAGAGCCTGGCGGAACGATCTCCCCACCGGATCCAGGATGCGCGCCGCATGGCGCCCCTGTGGGATGTGGCCCAGGGCCTGCACGAACGCCTCTATTCCCGCCTCTTCCAATCCC
>CAYXXL010000419.1:0-2560 GCA_964469025.1 uncultured Fibrobacteria bacterium | reverse complement strand
AATCCCATGGCTTGGGTCTCCGACGCGCCCGACGTCGCCCCCCAGGAAGTCGACCAGATCCCCTTTCTCCCGGTGGTGTTCGGTGTCCGCTTCCTCTTCTAGGCTTCCGCACCTGTTCGCTTGCGCCATCCTTTGCGGGTGCATCGGACCCTGGGACGGAACACCGCAGGATGACATTCCCCAGATCCGCGCCTCCGTCGCCGTGTTCGTACGGCAGGGAGGCTACGCGGTCGCGACATTCGGAAGGCCGATGGACAACACGAACGAGGCGGATCTCGCTGTCCCGTGGATCGACCGCGCCAATTCGGGGTTTTCGATCGTGGAAAGCGGTCCGACCTGCAAGGAGTGGGGATACAACCTGGATTCCACGGGTCTCACATACCTTCGCCAGACATCCAATTCGGACTGGAACTATTCCGTCCAATCGAACAGCTCCTCGTATTCCTGCGGACCGGAACGTAAGTGGAGGATCCACGGTCGGCTGCGCTGGAACGCCTCGTCGCCGTTCTCCGCGGCGGCACCCCTCTGGGTGACGGATTCCGTCAACACTTGGGGGGAGATCTCCGACGCTCCAGTCCTCGTTCGCGGAATCCTCTCGGGGCCGCTGGACTTGCGCTGGGATACCCTCGCCCGGGCAGACTCCTCGACCCGATCCGGGTGGAGCCTGCAACCGCAAAAACTGGTGTTTCTGGTCCAACAATGGAAATCCCTCCAATCCGCTCGCGGCCGAGATGCGCGGGTTCTGGCCCTGGACACCACCTCCAAGCCGATCGCGTGGAGATGGATGGACCTGGACACCGCGTTGCTGCACCGGATCCTCGTCGGCACCATCGGAGCGGACAGGGGCTTCGGCGCCGCTGAAATCACCATCTCGGCGGGTGATTCGATCTGGCTCTCTCCAAGCAACCATCTCTGGATCCAAGCGATGGTCACAGGAACGACCTCCAACGATCTCTATGCGATGGTAGATCTGACGGACCCCTACGAAGAATCCATCACGAACAACTACCCCCCCGATTGGTCCTCCGTGGCCGCCTGGCTGAGCCTTGGGACGACCGGGTTCCCTCGCTCCGATACGGCGGATGCATGGTTCGCGCTCCCCAACAACAACAGATATCGTTCGGAACTCGAGCTCGCCGTCGCCGGAACTTGCCCCGGCCAGCGGGTGTGGCTCCACGAGGGCGGTTCCAACCGTTCCCAACTTCCCCACGGCAACGTGGGACCCCTGGACGGGTTCGTCTGCGAGGTCCTGACCGACACCATGAGCTTCCCGCTCGGGCAGTGATCCAGGCGGCGCTGCGCGGGTTTTCCGCACCGTGACCTAGATTTCCCCGTGTATGTCCGATCTCGCCCAGCTCGTGCGAAATGTTCCGGACTGGCCCAAACCGGGAATCCAGTTCAAGGACATCACTCCGCTCCTGAGCGATCCCACCGGACTGGAACGGGCCATTTCCGGGCTCGCCGAACCCTTCCGGACCTCCGGGGTGGACCTGGTCCTGGGCACCGAGGCACGCGGCTTCCTCTTCGCGCCCGCCGTGGCCCTCGCCTTGGGCGCGGGCGTGGTCCTCGCGCGCAAGCCCGGTAAGCTTCCCTGGAAGACCTTGCGGGAATCCTACCAGTTGGAATACGGAACCGACGCACTGGAGGTCCACTCCGACGCCGTGGGCACCGGGCAGAGGGTGCTGCTGGTGGACGACCTTCTCGCCACCGGCGGCACCATGCTCGCGGCGGCCAAGCTGGTCGAACGGTTGGGCGGGACCGTGGTCGGTTGCGCCTTCCTCATCGAACTGTGCTTCCTACCCGGACGGGAGCGGCTTTCTCCGCGACCGGTCCATTCGCTCATCCAATACCACGGCGAGGATTGACCATGGACTTTTCCGGAGATCGTTTCATCGACAAGAACAACAGTCTTGCCAAGGCCTACGAGACGGATCGTCTCAAAAGCCGGACCGTCATCAAGAAGGATGTCGGAGGCGAGGCCAAGGAAGAGGCGCAGACCTGCTGGAACTGCAAGATCCGCACCCGCTGCGACACCTTCCGCAAGTGGAGGACCGGTGGCGTGGCCGGAGTCGTGTCCATCGGCGAGGACAAGCAGTTCTGGTGCACCAAATGGACCGAGGACCCGGTCACCAAGGTGCAGGCCGTCACCGACAAGGACGTGAAGTCGATGATGCGCTCCATGCGAAAAGGCCGCTTCTAACGACTGCCGGAAGACCCGAGGATTCGTAGTTTCACCGCACCTTGAACGACCAGCCCTCATCCGTTCCCACCGCGTGGACCGTACCTCCAGAGGTGGCGGCCATCCTGGAATCCACGTTCCAACGGCTCCTTGCCGAGGCCGCGTTCGCCGATGCATGGCCGCGTCCCGAATTGGCCTCGCGATCGGAGACGATCTCCGAAGTCGGTTTCCACGTCCTCTTGCCGGTCCGATCCCCCTGGTCGGGGCGTCTGCTCCTCGCCGGGGACGTGGAAACGGTCCGCGATCTGGCCGCGGGGTTCCACAGCGTGCCCGACGCCATGGTGGACACGATGATCTTGGGCAGGCCCACCGGCAGGGCCT
>CAYXXL010000418.1:0-2566 GCA_964469025.1 uncultured Fibrobacteria bacterium | reverse complement strand
GGACTCGCCGCCCTGGGCTGGAAACTGATCTCCACGGGCGGGACCCTGAAGACGCTGGTGGAGGCGGGACTCGCCGCGACGGCCGTCGACCAGCTCACCGGCCATCCGGAAATCCTGGAAGGTCGGGTGAAGACCCTCCACCCGAAGGTCCACGGCGGACTCCTGGGGCGTCCGCAACTTCCCGGACACAAGGCGCAGATGGACGCCAACGGAATCTCGCCCATCGACCTCGTGGTGGTCAACCTCTATCCCTTCGAGGCCGCGGTGGCGCGGGGTGCGGGCCTGGACGAGGCCATCGAGAACATCGACATCGGCGGCCCTTCCATGCTCCGCTCCGCCGCGAAGAACCACGAACGCGTCACGGTGGTGAGCGACCCCTCCGACTACGCCGCGGTGCTCGCCGAGCTCCGTTCCATCGGGGATACCTCGCTGGACACCCGCCGCCGCCTGGCCATCAAGGTGTTCGCGCTCACCAGCCGCTACGACAGCGCCATCGAACGCCATCTCTCCAGGACCATCCTTTCCGAGGAGCGCCTGGACCTGCGCTACGGCGAAGGCCAGGTCCTGCGCTACGGCGAGAACAACCACCAGGAGGCCGTCTTCTACCGGGAATCCCGGGCGACGCAGGCGGGGGAGCCCAGCCTTGGCAATTTCCGTCAACTGCACGGCAAGGAACTCTCCTACAACAACCTCGTGGACGCCGACGCGGCGCTGGAAGCCGCCCGCGAATTGGCGGGCGCGAACGCCGCCGCGGTGGTCAAGCACATGAACCCCTGCGGTTTCGCGACCGGTGTCACCCTGTCCGACGCCCTCGCCGCCGCCTGGGAGGGCGATCCCGTCAGCGCCTTCGGTTCCGTGATCGCGCTCACCCGGAAGGTGGACCTCCAAACCGCGCGGATCCTGAAGGGGCGCTTCGTGGAGATCCTCCTGGCTCCGGGCTACGACGCGGACGCACTGGAGTTCCTGAAATCCAAGTCCAAGGACATCCGCGTGCTGGAGATCGCGCCCTTCCGGGCGGCGGTATCTCGAAAGGTCTACAAGCACCTGATCGGCGGAATGCTCGAGCAGGATCGGGACGCGGTGGTGTGGGAGAAGTTCGAGAGCGCCACCAAGATGCCGTTCCCGGAGGGGAAGAAGGCGTTGGCGGAGTTCACCTGGAAGGCCTGCAAGCACCTGAAGTCGAATTCCATCGCCATCGGCCACGAGTACGCCCCCGGCCAGTTCAGCCTGGTGGGCGCGGGCATGGGCCAACCCAACCGCATCGACTCCAACGTCAAGCTGGCCCAACCGCGCGTGATCGATTGGCTTTCCCGGCTGGAGCAGATCGCGCCCCCGGGCGGCTGGAAGAGCGTGGTGGCGAAGATGGTGCTGGCGTCGGACGCCTTCTTTCCCTTCCCCGACAACGTGGAAGCCGCCCACGAATTCGGGATCAAGCACATCGTGCAGCCGGGCGGTTCCAAGAACGATCCGGCGTCCATCCAGAAGTGCGACGAACTGGGCATCGCGATGGCGTTCACGGGAACGCGCCATTTCAGACATTAAGCTCCCTGGTTTTCGTCCAGGCCCAGGATGGGGACTTCAAGGCGGGCTTCGCCGAAATCGCGGTCGTGGGTGACCAGGGCCTCGCAGGAATGGACCAGGGCCGCGGCCAGTTGGAACGTGTCCGGGAGCTTCAGGCCGTAGCGGATGCGTAGACGGGCGGCCTGTGCGGCGATGTCCATGGTGAGGTCCGCCACCTGCCAGCCCAGCCCCTCGCGCAGGGCGTGTTCGTAGCGGGAGGTCAGGGCCTCCTTGCCGGCCTTGATGGGTCCGGCAAGGACTTCGGCGACGGTGATGGGCGTGACCAGGATCCGGATCTCCCGGCGCTCGGCGGCCCGGAAGAGCGGAAGGAACCTGGGCAGGTACCGGGAGTTGTCTTCCAGCAGGTAGATGATGGGGGCGGTGTCCACGACCACGGTCGCGCCGATGGGCAATCTGTCCAGCGGGGATGGATCCATCTCAGTCCCACTCCGAGCGTTGCCGCTCCACCCATTCGCCCGCCTTGCCCCAGAGCGTGGAGCCGGAGCCGATCAGGGAATCCAGGGAGGTGGTGTGGCGGGGACGGCGCAGGGAAAGCGGCCCAAGTACGGCCACGGGCCGACCGCGACGCGAGATGACCGTCTCCGTCCCGGCTTCCGCCGCCTCCAGGAGGGAGGGGAACTGTTCCCTGGCCTGGACAACCGACAGGGGATCCGATCCGGTGGTGGAACCAGACTTGGAGGCGAGGGGGTCTTCCGACATCAACATGTACAGAATGTACATTTAATCATCGCGAAATGCAAGCCCGAACTGGGGTGTGCAGCGGTCGATGAGTACGTTGGGGCCCTCTCCGGGATTCTCTGGAGAGAAACCGAGATCCGGAGGAATGGGTCCATCTTGAGCCAAGCACCGGCACCAGGCACGTTCAGGATCCTGGCCTCGAGCGGGAACGCCCGGACGGGCGAATTCGGCACCGACCACGGGACCATCCGCACCCCCGCCTTCATGCCCGTGGGCACCGCCGGATCCGTGAAGTCGCTGTCCAGCG
>CAYXXL010000417.1:0-2573 GCA_964469025.1 uncultured Fibrobacteria bacterium | reverse complement strand
ACCGACTGCACGCCCATGTCGGCGCCCAGGATCTCGGCTTCCTTGGCCACCTGCAACGCGAGTTCGCGGGTGGGCACCAGGATCAGCGCCTGGGGCATGCGGTGGTCCACCTCGCAGATCTCCACCAGCGGGATCATGAACGCGCCGGTCTTGCCGGAGCCGGTGCGGGACTGCGTGATCAGATCCTGGCCGGCCAGCAGGTAGGGGATGGCCTTGCGCTGGACCAGCAGCGGCGTGCTCCAACCCTGCTTGCCCACCGAGATGTTCATCGCGGCCGACGCCTGCTCGAAGGTGAAGTCGGGGAGCGGAGGATCGGGCTCCACGATGTCGTCGGGGTCGTCGTCCGAGGATCCACCGGGTTCGCCGGCGACAAAGGCGGTGGGATCGAAGCCTTCCGTATCCTCGGAGGTGTCGGAGACGGTGCTCCCGATGTCGGAGTCGATCGGCGCGATCTCCGGATCCGCCGGTTCCTGGGCGGAAAGATCCTCTTCCTGGTCTTTTTCTTGCATAGAACGGGAAAAGTAGCTCCTGGGAAGGGGGAGGGGTCCCCCTGGCCGCCGCCCTGCGGGCTCTGGCGCACCCTCTCTCCCCTGCGGGGGGCGTTTGCCTTCCGCTGCGCTCCGCTTGGTTTACAAGGGCCGCCGGGCCCCTGTACCCCGGCCTAGGGGCCGAGTGCGCGGCCCCTAGGGACCCCGCGCACCGGGGGGATCGGACTCTCCGGATGGCCTCTGTGCGTCTCACCCATCGGCCCACCCTCATCCATCCAGCCTTCGGCTGGAACCCATGTGGTCCGATGGCCGTTGGCAATTCGGAGACTAGCCGTCCCCCCGGACCCCTGCCGTTGTCGCGGGCGGCTCGCTTTCGCTCGCCGCCTGGAGTGGTTGTGTCGCTTGTTGGCGAGCGTTTGCAGATTTGCAAAGTGATTGCATATCTGCAAGTTGTCGTGTAGTTTGGATCCATGAGACCACGGGAAGCCGCGTCTGCACTTGCTTCCATCGCCGCCCAATACCCGGTGGTGACCATCACGGGTCCTCGCCAATCCGGCAAAACCACGCTGGCGAAGCAGATCTTCGCCGAGCATCGCTATGTCTCGCTGGAAGACCCCGATGTCGCCGCATTCGCCCGGACCGACCCTCGCGGCTTCCTGGACGACATGGGGGAAAAGGCGATCCTGGATGAAATCCAGAGGGAGCCGCCACTTCTCTCCTACCTGCAAAGGCGGGTCGACGAAGACCCGACGCGGGGCCGATACATCCTGACGGGAAGCCAGAACCTGGCATTGGGCCATGGCGTCTCGCAATCGTTGGCCGGCCGGACGGGCCTGCTCACCCTCCTGCCCTTCACCCTCCGCGAAGCGTGGGGCGACCGGCCCGCGGATCTGGACACCACCGTGTTCCGCGGATTCTACCCACGGATCCACGACCGCGATCTGGAACCATCCCAAGCCCTGGCCTTCTACGTGGCGACCTACGTGGAGCGCGATGTACGGAGTCTTTCCCATATCCAGGACCTGACGCGCTTCCAGACGTTCCTGGGTCTCTGTGCGGGCAGGACGGCCCAGATCCTGAACTATTCGGACCTCGCGGCGGATGCGGGGATCTCGGTGAATTCCGCCAAGAACTGGATTTCCGTCCTGGAGGCGTCGTATCTGGTGCGGCGGTTGATGCCCTACCACGCCAACATCTCCTCCAGGCTGTCCAAGTCGCCCAAGCTGTACTTCCTGGACGTGGGACTGGCGGCGTGGTTGCTGGGAATCCGAGACCCCTCCCAACTGCGCAACCATCCGCTGCGGGGAGCCCTCTTCGAGACCATGATGGTGGCGGAGGCATGGAAGGCCGGGGAGAACGCAGCCGACCCCTCGCAGCTCTTCTACTACCGGGACAGCACCCAACGGGAGATCGATCTGGTGCAGGAGACCGGCAGCGGACTCGACCTCTTCGAAATCAAGAGCGGCCGCACGGTCACCACGGACTGGTTCAAGCACCTGGCCTGGGGAAGGGCGCATCTCGAGCGGGTCGATGCCTGCCACCTCGTCTACGGGGGAGACGAACGGCGCGTCCAGTCGGGCATCCATATCCATCCTTGGACGGAAAGCGGGTTCTGGCGGCGGTAGTCGCTTGATTGCGCCTTGCCTCCGGCGAGCCACGGATCCGAAATCGACCGGGGCCGGGGCGTTCCCCGGACCCCTTTCGCGGGAGCTACCATTTTCGGCAGAGGTCCGGCGTCGTCGATGCCGGCCCATTTCCCCCTCAACGGCGATCAGCCTAACCACGGAGTTGGACACATGAAGCAGCAACTGGGCGCGGAGTTCTTGGGCACGTTCTGGTTGGTTCTCGGCGGGTGCGGCAGCGCCGTCTTGGCCGCCGCCTTCCCCCATGTGGGGATCGGGCTTCTGGGGGTCGCCCTGGCCTTCGGGCTCACGGTGCTGACCATGGCCTTCGCGATCGGGCACATCTCCGGGTGCCATCTCAATCCGGCGATCTCCATTGGGCTGTGGGCCGGCGGGCGCTTTCCGGCCAAGAAGCTTCTGCCCTACATCGTGGCCCAGGTCCTGGGCGGTATTGCCGCGGGCG
>CAYXXL010000416.1:0-2585 GCA_964469025.1 uncultured Fibrobacteria bacterium | reverse complement strand
CTTCTTCACGGAATCGATGCTCATGCCCACCGGAAGCGATTTTCCCACGAAGGAGGCGTCACCGGACAGAAGCAGGCTGGCGTAGTAGGCGACAAGGCCGGAAGGCCCTTTTCCGAAGGCGGCCTGGTCGGTTGCGGAGAGATCCGCGAACTTCGAAAGCAGGAGGGTGTCCAGGGACACGACCGAGTGGGAATTGCGGTCGAGCGTCGTGGAGCTCCCCGATTCCTTGAAGTACAGCGTGTAGGTCTGAATTCCTAGGGTCCAGAGCTGGAGTGCAACGGAGTCCGAGCCCAGCGGTTTGGGGAGATCGAAGGTTTCCGTGCATGTGGTGGTTCCGTCGTTGTCGGCGGGTGGGCAACCGGGACGTTTGACCACGGTGTCCTTCTGGAAGATCCAGGCCGCGCTATCCGGGATTCGGGGGGCGGCAATGGGGAAGGAGGCGGTCGCGACCACGGGACTGTCGGAGTTCGAATTGGAGTCCGTCGCGTTCTGGCAGGCCACCAGCGCAAACAGGCCAGCTGCAACGGTCGCAAAGGGTCGGAGGGAACGTGGGGGCTTTTTCATGGGAGTCTCCGGAGCCTCGAAATGCTGGGGGTGCCCCCGATGGAGGGGAGCTGGGAACGAATCTAGGATCGCCATGCGGAGTTGGGTAGTGCGCAGATCACATCCGCCGCGTTTGCAACAACGGTCGTGGCCCGGGCGTGGGGAATGACAAATTCTTCCCCAACGAAAAGCCCCCGGGGATGTTTTTCCCCAGGGGCCGAACTTGCAGGACTGCGCAACGGTCAGACCGAGACGGATTCCTTCTTCTCTTCGGAGGACTCGGTGGAGTCGTCGTCGTAGCGGGGCTTGGCCTTGGGAAGCTGGCGACGACCAAAGTTGCGGGGCGCGTCGGAAACGACCGGCTGGGCCAGGCTGGAAGGAGCCAAAGCATCGGAGACCGGGGATGCGGAAGGCGTGTAGGGAGCCGAGGACATCGGGCTCAGGGGACGACGACCGGATGGAGCCGGCGAGGAAACGGATTCCGTCACGGGTGCCGCTGCGGGAGCGGAGATCGGCGAGCCTTCGGCAGTGGCTTCGCGGTTCTCGCGGAAACCTTGGGGGCGATCAGCCTGGGGACGGTCGTCACGGGGGCGGTCTTCGCGGGGACGATCACTCTGCGGACGGTCACCACGGGGACGGTCGTTGCGGTCGTTGCGGGGGCGATCTTCACGAGGGCGATCATCGCGGGGACGATCACCTTGGGGACGGTCGCCGCGAGGGCGGTCATCACGGGGACGATCACTCTGCGGACGGTCACCACGGGGACGGTCGTTGCGGTCGTTGCGGGGGCGGTCTTCGCGGGGGCGATCGCCTTGGGGACGGTCGTTGCGGTCGCCGCGGGCCTGGCCCTCGGGACGCGGGAGGGTGCGCAGACGGTCCTTGAAGTCGCCGGAGAGCTGGTTCTTCTGGCGGATGACGGGGCTGCGCACCTCGCGGAAGATGGTCTTGAGTTGAAGTAGCACATACACGGTGAGGCCGAGAGACACGGCCTGAAGGATCAGGATCAGGATGTTCATGGATGGAGCTTTCGCTTGGACACTAGGATGAGGCGTTCATTTCCCGGAACGGGACGCCGAACGTACGAGGGCGAGGTATGCATCCAGGCGATTTTGATTGGTCGCGCCATTGTCCGCAGGAGGGGCGTGGAATTCCACGGTGTCTCCTGCGGGGGAATTCTTGCGAGAAATCCAGCCTTCGCGCCCCAGATCTTCCAGGGCGTCCTCGACATCTGCCAAACTTCTCCCCAGGCTCCGGGCCAAGTGCTCGACGCTGACGTGGAGACCTGGGTTTCGGAGGCAGAAGGCGAAGACGTCCACGTGGACCGGACTGCGAACCAGGATGGGAAGCAGGGTTTCCGGAGAACGTGTCACGCGGGATCGCTGACAGGTGGAGCGAGAAGTCGGTCAGTTCGTTGTGCCAATGCGACCATGCGCAGGGAACCCAGCGCCATGAGGGCCGTAAAGCATCCAAACGATGCCGACAGAATGATGGCCTGTAGCCATACCATGGACAGCATGGTACCAAATTGGTGGTGGCTTGGCAATCTTCGCGCGCGTCGGGTGGATGGGGGAACGGGGGACTGAACGGGAAAGCACTGCACCTTATTTCAATAAACAAGTGTCCCACTGCCCATCTGGACACTATATTCAAGCCATGGAAACCGTCCAGCGCCCCATGACCCATCGGCAGCGCCAAGTTTTGGATTTCATCCGCGACAAGGTCAGCGACTCCCACTGCCCGCCCACGGTGCGGGAAATCTGCGACCACTTCGACATCCGCAGCACCAACGGGGTTCGCGTCATCCTGGAGGCTTTGGAGAAGAAGGGGCATCTCAAGCGGTCGCCCCGCCTTTCCCGTGGCCTTTCGGTGGTGGAGCCCGAAAGTGGTACCCCTGCCTCCTTGCCACCCAGGCGCGAGTTCGTGGACAACGACGTGGTGAATCGCATCAAAACAATTCCCGAGGTCTATTCGGTGGTCCCGTTCGGCGGTTACAAGCGACAGCTCTAGGTGATTGTGGACCGCAATAAGCTCGCTTCATATAA
>CAYXXL010000415.1:0-2586 GCA_964469025.1 uncultured Fibrobacteria bacterium | reverse complement strand
CAGGACCTTGGCGATCCCGTCGACATGCCCTTTGACCCAATGCCCCCCCATGCGGGTGGTGGGCAACACGGCCCTTTCCAGATTGACACCGGCTCCCGGTCGCAGGTCGCCCAGGGTGGTCACGGAGAGCGTTTCAGCGACCGCGACCACCTCGTACCCCTCGGGACTCAGGCGCTCCACCGTCAGGCAGGTGCCGTCGTGGCTGATCGAATCGCCCACCTGCAAACCCTCCCGAATCTCCGGGGCCCGGATCCGCAGGCGTCGGTTGGATCCCTCGGCCATGGCCTGTTCCAACGACCCCACCGCTTCCACCAACCCTGTGAACATGTCTAGCCTCCGAAATTCCAGGTGATGCCCCACCCGGCGTGGACGCCCAGCGGCGTCCAGCCCGGAGCCGGTGTCTGGCGCTCGTCGAAGATGTTCTCCAACCACCAGTCGATCACGAAGGTCCGGATCCCCACCTGGAATTCCAGATCGGTCTCGGAGGAGGAAGGCAATCGCACCGCGTGGGCGTTCGCGTCCGTGGCGGTCCCCACCCAGCTCCAACTTCCGCCCCAAGTGCGCAGATCGGCATCGACGCGCACCTTCATGCGCCCTCCCAGCACATCGTGGTTCCACCCGATGTTGGACCTGGATTGCCATTGGGGCAGGCGAGGATCCCGTTGGCCGTCCAACGGCTCGCCTGGCAGGGCCGTCCACCCATACGCCCATTGGGTCCGGGCGCGGAAAGTCTTCCCTGCCCAGCCGGCGCCCAACTGACCGGAACAGCCCAGGACCCGACCGGCGTTGGCCAGCTCCATGCCCTGGTCGCGGGGGACAACGCTGTCCACCGCCGTGGGCGCTTCCAAGGGTTGGATGGCATGGTGGATCGCGAGGAAGGCCCCGGAGGCATCCAAGGTCCAGCCCGGCAGGGGACGAGCGCTCGCCCGCAGTTCCATCAAATCGCGCATCTCCGGGAGGAGACCGGGGGCGGGAAGGGTTTCCAAAAGCGGATCGGGCCGTTCCACTTCTTCGTTCGGGAGCTTCACCGCTCGACTGTACCGGGCGGACCCGGAAAGGATGGAGTCGGTCCAATCCACCCCGCCCGTGGCGTCCCAGTCGCCGAAGACCCCGTTTTCGGAATTGCTCAGCCGGGTCCAGCCCGCACCGGCCTGGGCTTGGAAGCTTCCCGCATGGGTATCGGCAAAGGCCCCGGCGCGTTCCTGATCCTCGTTCACGTCGGGACCGAAGAGGGGAACGGACCTCGTGCCCGTCAGAATCTCGCCCGAGCCCTCGACGCCCATTCCCCAGGAGTCGTCGCCCCAGCGCACGCGTCCTTGCCCGTCCTCGCGCTGTTGGTCGCCGTTGGCGAGCAACGGCGCCCCGGAATCGGCCCAACCCCACCAGGACCATTGCTCCTGGACGATGCGCAGGGAAGTCTCCACCCGCAGGAGATCGGCCCGGCCAACCCAATGCGCATACCAGCCGGATCGGTTGTCGTCGCCAGGCAGCGGGGAAAGGTTCGTTCCTGCCCATACCCCGGTGGGGTCGGGAACGCCCCTGTGCAAATCCGTCCAGTTCCACCCGATGTCGAGTCGAGAGTCCGGATCCCCGCGAGTCACCACGGCCTGCCACTGGGCATCGTCCTGGCCCGGGCCTTGGCCGGCGGCGGGCAGATCCTGCCTGGTCCGACCGAACGAGCCTTGGAACAGGTCCTGGATCTGGTCACGGTAGAGCCACGGGACCGATTCCGCGGAACGCGTCTCCATCCCCACGGAGAGACCCCAGGGACCCCACACCGCCCGCGAGAATTCCAACCCGAACCGGTAGGAAGCCAAGGCATCCCGGAAGAAATGGAGGGAGGTGGAGGGCGTGTCCGAGGGAAGCGAATCCGGTCGGATCCACCGCTCGGCAACGCCCCCGAACCCGGGAGTGGTGGAACTCTCCAAGGCGACACCGGAAAGCGGGCCCGCATCTCCCTCCCCGGCCAGGCTCGGGCCCTCCCAGGACAGCCGTGCGAGCCGTTCCTCCAAGGGGAGGCCGGTCCAGGGCTGCCAGGATTCCCACATGCCGTCGAATTCGAAGTTGCGACGCCAGGGCACTCCCTGGCCGCCGTCGCGGAAGGCCTGGTCCAACGCCCACCCCGCGGAACCGGCGCGGACGGGAATCGGCCAGGCGGCGGTGGAATCCACCCAGGGACGCGGGAGCGGAACGCGAACCCTCGCGACCTTGGACGAGTCCTTTTGGGCGCGTCCGGAATCCGCGGTTCCCGTCGGCGCGACCAGACCTGGAGGCGCTCCCGAATCCGCGACGACCGTGGCGGAATGCGCCGAATCGCTCCCGACGGCGAAGGCGGATCCGGCCCAGAGGAGGGTCAGGACTCCAGGACCCACTGATTCAATCGGCGCTGGAACTCCACCATGGTGGCGGGGCGTTCGTCCACCTTCCTGGACAGGCATTCCAGGAGGAATCCGCGCAGGCGGTCGCCGTTGCGGTAGGGGATCCGGGGGATCTGCGGCTCGATGTCGGCGAGCGCGGCGAGCCCGCGTTCGTCGGAATCGATGTCGACGGAAGCGCGGGCTTCGAAGGGATTGACACCCGTGAAGG
>CAYXXL010000414.1:0-2616 GCA_964469025.1 uncultured Fibrobacteria bacterium | reverse complement strand
CCGATGCCTCTCCCCGAACGTTCCTTCGAGGAAAAAGCCATGGGAGTCTGGGTCGGCGCCAGCGAGAGCTGGAAGCGAAGCCAGGGCACTTGGCTCACCGCCGCCACGATCGTCGCCTGCGCGTTGGCCGCCTGGAGCGTGTGGTCCTGGAAGCAGCGCGACTCCAAGGAAATCGCGCACCGACTCTACGGGAGGGCGATGGTGTTCCGCGACAACGGGCGGCCCGACAGCGCGAAGGCCATCCTGGAGAAGGTGGTGAACGGGTACACGGGAATCGAGGCCGCCAAGGCCGCGCTCCAGTTGGGCCACGATCTTTTCGCCGATCGCGACTGGGCGGGCGCCTTGGCCAAGTTCCAGCGCGCCCGGGAAGACGGATCCGGGTACCCGCTGCTGGAAGGTGGCGCCCGACGCGGCATCGCCGCATGCTACATCGAGCAGGGGAAGTACTCCCTGGCGGAATCCGAACTCGAGGGCATACTGTCTTCGTACCAGAAATTGACAGGCGATCCGGCCGACCGCGCCGAGGAGACCGAGTCCCAGGACTTGATCCCCAGCCTTTCCCAGGTGATGTGGCAGCTGGTCCTGGTCCGCGAGAAGCTCTCCCGGACCGCGGACGCCATCCCCGCCGCCCAGGCGCTGGTCAGGCTCTATCCGGGATCCCCCGAGTCGGAACAGGCCAAGATCTGGCTTGCCCTCAACGGCAAGGCGCCGCAACCGATCTGATCCGTTCCTCGACAGAGGGGGGAAGGCGTCCTTCCGATTGCCAATCCCGGTCCAGGGTCCTACCTTGCCCAGGCTCCACCTCCAAACCCAACGCGGGTCCCAACGCATGAAGCAGAACATCAGGTTCAGAATCGTCATCGTGGCCGTGGCCATCGTGCTCTCCTTGTGGGCGCTGGTTCCCACCTTCCGCACGTTGGGCATGAGCCTTGCCGAAAAGCAGCGGTTCGCGCAGGACCACCCGGGCGTCGCCTCCAAGGCCATCAAGCTGGGACTGGACCTCCAAGGCGGCACCCACCTCGTGCTGGAAGTGGACAAGTCGGGGTTGGAACCCGATGTGGCCAAGGACGCCACGGATCGCGCCCTGGAAGTGCTCCGCAACCGCATCGACCAGTTCGGCGTGTCGGAACCGGAAATCCGCAAGCAAGGGGACAGCCGCATCCTGGTGCAGCTGGCCGGAGTGGCGCCCGAGCAGGCGAAGGCACTCCTCTCGAGCACTGCGCAGTTGGAATTCAAGATGGTGCGGGATCCCGCCGACGTGAAGGTGGTGCTGGAACGCATCGATGTCGCGGTCAACCGCAGTTCCAAGTTCGCCGACACCGCCAGGAAGGACACCGCGCATGCCGGAGACTCGTCGAAAGTGGCTCTGGACAGCGCTTCCAAGGCCCACCTGGAGGCGGCTCGCCGCGACAGCGCCGCCAACGTGGCCCGGGAGCTGTTCGGGAGCGTCGCCGAGAAGAGCGCCGTCGACACCGCCAAGAAGGACACCACCGCCAAGAACGTTCCCTACGCCTCGCGCCCGTTCATCTCCTACCTGATCCCCTTCGGGAACTCCATCGCGGTGATGGAGGACAGCGTCTACATGGTCAAGCGGATCCTCGCGCGTCCCGAGGTCCAGGAGGTGCTCCGCTCCCAGGAGACGGACCTTCTTTGGGCTCGCAAGCCCGAGGACGTGAAGTCCGGCAAGCAGATCCGGGTGCTGTACGTGCTCAAGCGCCGCGCGGACATGAAGGGCGATTACGTCGCCGACGCCCAGCCCAGCTTCGAGCAGGGGGGGATGCGCGGGGGCGCGGCCATGGTGGAACTGACCCTCAAGGGTCGGGGCCCCAAGGAATTCGCACGCATCACCGGTGCCAACATCGGGAAGCAGATGGCCATCGTGCTGGATGGCGCCGTGTTCAGCGCACCCGTGATCCAAGGTCGCATCGCCGGGGGCAGGGCCTCCATCACTGGGCTCGCCGACATCGTGGAGGCCAGGCAATTGTCCATCGTGCTGCGCGCGGGCGCCCTCCCGGCGCCCATGCACATCATCGAGGAAAGCTCGGTGGGACCCAGCCTGGGCGCCGACAACATCCAGAAGGGGATGGCCGCCGCGATCGCCGGCCTGATCGCCGTCTTCCTGTTCATGTTCTGGCAGTACCACGCCTGCGGCGGTGTCGCGAGCGGGGCACTGGTCCTCAACGCATTGTTCCTGATGGGAATCCTGGCGATCTTCCACGCCACCCTGACCCTTCCCGGCATCGCGGGCGTGATCCTCACCATCGGCATGGCGGTGGACTCCAACGTGCTGATCTACGAACGGATCCGGGAGGAGCTTCGCAACGGGCGATCGGTGCGGTCCGCGGTGGACGCGGGCTACAAGCGGGCCTTCTCCGCCATCATCGATTCCCACTTGACCACTGTCCTCACCGCCTACGTCCTCTACCGCATGGGAACGGGCCCCATCCGCGGCTTCGGACTCACCTTGACCATCGGCGTGATCGTTTCGCTGTTCACAGCCCTGACCTGCACGCGCCTGGTGTTCGACATCTGGCTTTCCGCCAAGGACCGCACCGGCATCAGCATCGGGAAGGGCATCCGTTATTTCGAGGAGGCCAAGCTCAACGTCGTCGGGAA
>CAYXXL010000413.1:0-2617 GCA_964469025.1 uncultured Fibrobacteria bacterium | reverse complement strand
GGACTCGAACCCCCAACCAACGGTTTTGGAGACCGCTACTCTACCAATTGAGCTATTCCCCTTCGTGGCCCTGGTTGGCGCCGGGGCGCGAAACCCTTACTTGACGATTTCTGTGACGGTGCCGGCGCCGATGGTGCGTCCGCCCTCGCGGATCGCGAACTTCAGGCCCTTGTCCATGGCCACCGGAGTGATGAGTTCTCCCGTGATCGAGATGGTGTCGCCGGGCATCACCATCTCCACGCCTTCGGGAAGCTCGATGGAGCCGGTCACGTCGGTCGTGCGGAAGTAGAACTGCGGACGGTACCCCTTGAAGAACGGAGTGTGGCGACCACCCTCCTCCTTCGAGAGCACGTAGATCTCGGCCTTGAAGGTCGTGTGCGGGTGGATGGTCCCGGGCTTGGCCAGAACCTGGCCCCGCTCGATGTCCTTCTTCTCGCACCCGCGCAGCAGGATCCCCACGTTGTCCCCGGCCTCGCCGCGGTCCAACAGCTTCCTGAACATCTCCACGCCGGTGACCACGAACTTCTTGGTCTCCTCGGAAAGGCCGACACGCTCGACCTCCTCCTGGATCTTCACCACGCCCTGCTCGATGCGGCCCGTGCCCACCGTGCCCCGGCCCGTGATCGAGAACACGTCCTCGATGGACATCAAAAACGTCTTGTCGATGGCCCGGGCGGGCATCGGGATGAAGCTGTCCACCGCCTCCAAAAGCTTGGAGATCGACTGCTCGCCCAGTTCGCCCTTGTCGCCTTCCAAGGCCTTCAGCGCCGAACCCCGGATGATCGGGGTGTCGTCGCCGGGGAACCCGTACTTGGAGAGAAGTTCGCGAACTTCCATCTCCACCAGGTCCAACAGCTCCGCGTCGTCGACCATGTCGACCTTGTTCATGTAAACCACGATGGCGGGAACACCCACCTGGCGGGCCAGAAGGATGTGCTCGCGCGTCTGGGGCATCGGGCCGTCCGTGGCCGCGACCACCAGAATGGCTCCGTCCATCTGCGCCGCGCCCGTGATCATGTTCTTCACGTAGTCGGCGTGTCCGGGGCAGTCCACGTGCGCGTAGTGGCGGGCCGCGGAGTTGTACTCCACGTGCGACGTGTTGATCGTGATCCCGCGAGCCTTCTCCTCGGGAGCGTTGTCGATCTGGTCGTACCCCTTGGCCTGACCGCCGTAAAGACGAGCCGCAACCGTCGTGATCGCCGCCGTCAACGTCGTCTTGCCGTGATCGACGTGACCAATCGTCCCGACGTTCATGTGAGGCTTCGTGCGCTCGAATTTTTCCTTGGCCATGGTACGCTCCTCTTACGGAGGTGGTTGGTTGGTTGGTGGCAAAGAGCCCAGATCGGGATTCGAACCCGAGACCTCTTCCTTACCAAGGAAGTGCTCTACCCCTGAGCTACCTGGGCGTGGAGCGGACAATGAGATTCGAACTCACAACAGCCACCTTGGAAGGGTGGAACTCTACCAATTGAGTTATGTCCGCACACGAACCCCAAAGCTTCGCGACCGGGATGGGCCGGGGTGGGTTCGAACCACCGTAGACTCGCGTCAGCGGATTTACAGTCCGCCCCCATTAACCACTCGGGCACCGACCCTTCCCGTTCCCCCCAGCGAAGCCAGCGACAGGAATCGAACCTGCGACCGACTGATTACAAATCAGTAGCTCTACCAACTGAGCTACGCTGGCACACTCGGAATTCGAGCCACGGAATGTAGGCGCTGGATCCCTTGCTGTCAAGGACTTGGGGCATATTTTCAACCCTCTCGCCGCGTCTGTGTCCGGTCATTTTCCGATCCTGGAGCCGCTCGTCCGACGGCTGGGGCCATGTCCCGACCGTCCCATGACGGGGTGGTGACATTCTCCCTCCTTCGACACCCCACCTTTGGAAGGCAGATCCAACGAAGACACCTGAACCGAGGAGAACCGATGTCGAGTCCGATGAAGGAAAACTGGGATGGAGCCGCCCTCTACAACATGTACATCAAGGACATCCAGCGCTACCCGCTGATGACCCGCGCGGAGGAGCGCGCCGTGCTGGACAAGCTCGCCAAGGGAGACGACCGGGCCAAGCAGAAGCTGATCCTGTCCAACCTGCGGTTCGTGGTCAACGTGGCGTTCCTGTACCGGAACCAGGGATTGGCGCTGCCCGAGCTCATCAACGAGGGGAACATCGGCCTGGTGGAGGCGGCCAACCGCTTCGACACCAGCCGGGACCTCAAGTTCATCAGCTACGCGGTCTGGTGGATCCGCCAGTCCATCACCCGCGCCATCGCGGAGAAGGCCCGAACGGTCCGGATCTCCGCGGAGAAGGAGCTGGTGCTGCGCCGGTTCTCCAAGATGAACCACCCGGTGGCGCAAGCCATCGGCGGGGCCTGGGTGACGGATTCCGTCGAACTCGGTCGTCGTATGGAGATGTCCTCCGAGGCCGTCGAGAAGGTCATCGAGATGGGACAGAGGAGCGCCAGCCTCGATTCCAAGCTGGACGACGATGGAGACACCAGCCTGCTGGACATGATCCGCGACGAAACGGCGAGCCTCCCCGACGCCGACGCAGAGGCCTCCGACGAGCTCGAGGGGATCAAGGCCCTCATCGGATCCTTGCCGGAGACGGAGAGC
>CAYXXL010000412.1:0-2630 GCA_964469025.1 uncultured Fibrobacteria bacterium | reverse complement strand
TTCCCGCCACCGGGTTCGTGGAAAAGGCCACGGTGCGCGGGGAAGGCAGCGGAAACCAGACCCTGGAACACGCGGGATCCTGGTCGTTGGGGTGGGAAGACGTTCCGGCCCTGGTTGTCCCCGAATTCGTGGGAGTCGAGCAGACCTACTGGGGACAGAATCCATTCAAGCTCAACACCGAAGCGCCGGGAGTGGCACTTCTGGTCCTGGGTCTCGCGGGATTGGTCCTGGCGGGGTCCGCACGCACCCGCACCGCGGCGGGGATCGGGGGGCTGGCCATCCTCTTCGGGTTGGGCACGCACACGCCCCTCCTGGGCCTCGCGTTCCGATTCGTCCCCGAAGTGGACAAGTTCCGAGCGCCGTCCATGATCCTGTTCTGGTTGGCCGCGGGAATGCTCCTGTGCCTGGGTGCCCTGCTGCAGGCGATGGACGCCAAGGAGGGGCGAGCCTCCGAAAAACAGAGGAAGGTCCTGCTCTGGCTTTCCCTTTCTCTTGCCGGAATCGGCGTGCTCCTCGCCCTGGCCCCTTCGCTCGCGTACGGCCTGTGGACCGGGATCTTTCCCCCTGCTCCCGGAAATCCGAACCTCCAGAACCAGATCCTGGCCCAGGATTCGTTCCGCTTGGGCGCCTTGCGCGCCGGTCTCGTGGCCGGCGGCTGCCTTTTCGCCTTGAGGCAGTTCCTGTCCGGGATCTGGAAGAAGGAACTGGTCCTGTCCATCTGGCTCGTGCTGGGTCTGGTCGACCTGTGGTCCATCGACCACGGCTATCTGCGCACCACCAGCATGGACCAGGTCTTCCCGGGCTCCAACGCGGCCCAGACTCTGGAGTCCATTCCGGGCAAGTTCCGCATTCTCGACATCCCCCCAGGGGCCTACCAGCAGGGCTTCCAGGACTTCTACCATCTGGAGAACGCCGGGGGATTTTCCGACCTGGAGCTACGCTGGTACCGCAAATTCCGCGAAGCGGGCCTTTTCCAGGGACTGGAGCAAGGGCCGAAGGGACTCTCGGGATCCCATCTCCTGGACATCCTCAACGTGGAATACCTCCTCTACAAGGATTCGCTGGGCCGGGAGAGCATCTTCCCCAACACTTCCGCACTTCCCAGGGCCTGGGTGGCACCGCGTTGGAGCTTCGCGCCCGAGGACCAGGTGGCCCCCCAACTTCAGGCGGCCTCCTTCGATGTCCATTCCCAGGTGATTCTGCTGGATGCCGACCGCTCCAAGGTCGGTTCGCCGTCCCCGGACACCAGCTTGCACGGGCAGGCGGTCGCGATTCAGGTCTATACCCCGGGTTTGATCTCGATCTCGGCGCAGGCTTCCGTTCCTTCTCTTCTGTTCCTCGCCGACTCCTGGTATTCCGCTTGGCACGCCACGGTCGATGGCGTGGACGCGCCCATGCTGCGCGCCGACCTCGCCTTCCGCGCCGTTCCCATACCTGCGGGAAAGCACATGGTGGAGTTCAGATTCCACAATCCCCAACTCGCCAAGGGCTGGGCACTGGCTGGACTGGCCCTGCTGCTGGCGGTCCTTTTGGGTGCGGTGGGCTGTTGGCGGAGGGTCTGGTAGGGCTCTTCCCGATCGGCGTGGCGATCCGCGCCAGTGTTGAACCGATTCCAACGGAATTGCAGGCAACGGGGTCGAACCGGTCGCGAAAAAGGCGGACTTCGGCATACACTCCAACTGGGTCGGCATTCCGCCGATCCTGGCCTGGAGGCGGTTGTGGACGTCAAGACTTTGTATTCGCGGTCGGCGGTGGTCGGCATGCTTGCGATCCTGGCTGGGCTTGGGTACGGAGTCGAGGCCGCGGTGCCCATGAAGTACAACTTCAGCATCATCCCCATCGCCGGATACCAGAGCATCACCCCCAAGTCGGTGTACAACACCAAGCAGGGCTTCGGGTTCGATTTCGGGTTCGACTCCGCGGTCACCTACACAGCGGCCAAGGACGGGATCGAAGGGAAGAAGTCCGTCAAGAATCCCAAGCTGGCAAGCTGGACCGGGGACCCCTTCTACTTGCCGACACAACAGGCATTTTTCTTCTCCGTGGACGTCCCCCGTGGAAACTACCAGGTGACGATCACCCTGGGGAACAAGGATTCCGCAGTGACGGCCACCATCCGGGCCGAGCAGCGCCGACTGATGATCGAGAACTGGCAGGTTCCCGCCGGACAAAGCCAGGCCAGGACCATCGACGTGAACCGCCGCAGCGACACCGTCGCCGGTACCAACACCCGGATCGGGATCACCACCCGAGAGCAGACCTATGTCGATCTCGACGGCCGACTGACCATCGAATTCAACGGCAACCGGCCGGTGGTGCAGCAGATGGTGATCACGCCCGTTGACACGGACATCACAGTGTACCTGGCCGGAAACTCCACGGTGGTCGACCAGCCCCAGGAGCCTTGGTCGACCTGGGGAGTGAACTTCCCCCGCTTCTTCAAGTCGGGGGTGGCCATCTCCGACCAGGCGGAATCGGGCCTGACTTCCAGCTCCTTCATCGCCCAGGGTCGACTGAACAACATCAACAGCACCCTCAAGGCGGGCGATTACCTGTTCGTCGAGTTCGGGAACAACGACATGAAGTCCACCGCCGCGCAGGTGGCAGCCGGTTACAATACGGCCAAGCTT
>CAYXXL010000411.1:0-2644 GCA_964469025.1 uncultured Fibrobacteria bacterium | reverse complement strand
TTCGGTCCAGTTCCTCGTCGGATTTGCTGTACACCTTGCCGTAGAAGCCCTTATAGGCGGCCACGTCCTTGTACTGGCCCTGGCCGGGGGAGTGGTCCATGAAGGACAGGAGGTGCACCTTCCCTTCCCGCACCAGGGCCTCCAGGTGGGGGACCGCTCCCAGGTCGGTGACCTCGAAACGGGCGTGGATCCGGGTGTTCACCCGCAAGAGAGGGCTGATCTCCGCGATCTCGCGGATGAGCCCCGCGGCCGCGTTGTTGGAGCGCAGGCCTTCTTCCATGTCGGCGAAGGAAAGGGAGTGGAACATGGTGGTGATGCCGCAGGCGGCCAGGCTCCGATCCAGCTCCCTCACCGCGATCTCGGTGGGGAAGCGGGCGTTGGGCCTGGGCTCCACAGCCTTCTCGATGGCGTCGGAGTGCATGTCCACCAGTCCGGGGAGGAGCCATGCGCCGCGGGCGTCCAAGCCGCCGGCCAGCGTCCGTCCCTGGACGATCTCCGCGACGGTCCCATCCTCCACGCGCGCCGATGCCTCTTCCAGGACGCGGTCGGGGAGCACGGCCCGGCAGTTGTTGACAACGAAGGAAGTCACGCGTTTCCTCCGATCCGAACGGTATCGTCGGCGATCCTCGAAAGCATCTGGGGGTCGTGGAAGACCCCCACCATGGTGCAGCCCCGGTCGCGAAGCTCCGACAGCAGATCCAGGACGATCCCCGCCGATTCCCGGTCCAGGGAAGCGGTCGGCTCGTCCAGCAGGAGGAGCGACGGTTCCCAGCCCACGGCGCGCGCGATGTTGACGCGCTGCTGTTCGCCTCCGCTGAAGGTCGCGGGATACGCCGAATGCAGGGTCCGCGGGATCCTCAGGCGATCCAGGATCCGCTCGGCCCGCTCGCGCGCCTGGGGAAGGGGGATGCCTTGACGGATCTGCATCGGCTCGGCCACCAGGTCCAGGGTCGGCACGCGGGGGATGACCCGCAGGAACTGGGACACGAAGCCGATTTCCGTCCGCCTCAGCTGGATCACCTGCGCCTGGGGGGCGGTGGCCAGATCCACGGTCCCGAAGGCCGCCGATTCGAATTCCAGGGAACCGCCCGAGGCGAGATAGGTGCGGTGGATGCACTTCAGCACCGTGCTCTTTCCCGCCCCCGAAGGTCCGGAAAGGCCCAAGAACCGGCCCCGGCGCACCTGGAAGGACACGCCTTCCAGCGCCCGGACGGACAGGCCGCCCTGCATGTGGAGATGGAACGTCTTGGACAGATTTTGAACCACGAGCACGGTCCGATCTCCTATTGCAGTTGGGAAGCGACCAGAAGCTGGGTGTAGGGATGCTGGGGATCCTGCAGGATCTGGTCGGTGAGTCCGGCTTCCACCACCTCGCCGTTGCGCATCACCAGGGTCCTCTGGCACAGGAGGTTGATCACCCCCAGGTCGTGGGAGACCACCAGCATGGAGAGCCGCAGTTCGTCGCGCAGTTCGCGCACCATGTCCAGGACCCGCGCCTGCACGGAGAGGTCCAATCCCGTGGTCACCTCGTCCAGGAGAAGGATGGGCGGATCGCCGGAGAGGGCCTTGGCGATCTGGACCCTCTGCTGCATGCCGCCGCTGAAGTTCCGGGGCGGCTCGTCCATGCGTTCGAGCGGGATTTCGGTGCGCTCCAGTAGCGCCCCCGCGCGTTCGCGCATGGCCCCGATGGATCTCCAGCCCGCGGAAAGCAGGCGTTCGGCGATGTTGCCTCCCGAACTCACGCCCATGCGAAGCCCCAGTTGCGGGTGCTGGTACACGATCCCCATGGCGGCGTCGCGGACCGCCCTTTGCCGGAACTTGTCCATGGCCAGGAGATTGCGGCTCCAACCGCATCCCTCCTGGAACAGGTCGGGCACCTTTTCCAGGGCCGGTGTCCGCGCCACTTCCAGGAATCCGGCGGTCGCGGGCCAGTCGAAATGGAGGAGCCGCACCAGGGTGCTCTTCCCCGATCCGCTCTCGCCCACGATCCCCAGCGCCTCTTCCCTGAAAAGGTCCAGGCTCACATCGCGGCATGCCCACACCGTGGCGCACACGGGACAGCGGTTCGTCTCCGACCGCGCGCCGGTCCCGTCCATGCAGGCCTCGCAGCCGGGGCCGAATCGGCGCGTCAGGCCATGGGCCCTCAGGAGCGGTTCCATCGTGCTTTCCTCTTGTCGCAGCAACCGGTGTCCGAGCAGCAGTGCGACCGCGATCCGCCCGGGCCTAGGATCTCGTCCAGGAAGGTGTCGGTGGATCCGCACCGGGCGCAGGACTTGCCGGCGAAGTCCTCCACGCGGAAGCGGTGGTCCTCGAATTCCAAGGGTTCCACCCGGGTGTGCGGGGGAACCGCGTAGATGCGCCGTTCCCGGCCCGCGCCGAAGAGGAACAACGTGTCGGCCATGTGCAGCTTGGGGACGTCCCACCGGGGGATTGGACTCGGATCCATCACGTGGCGGCCGTTCACGGTGCAGGGATACCGGTAGGAAATGCGGATCTCCCCGAAATGGACCACGTCCTCGTAGAGGTGCAGCCACATCCGGGCGTAGTCGGCCTCGGCGTGCATCCTGCGGGTCTGGGCTTCGGAGGGTTCCACTTCGCGCAGCGCCTCGGGGTAGGGCACCTGCAGCACCAGGATCTGTTGGTC
>CAYXXL010000410.1:0-2667 GCA_964469025.1 uncultured Fibrobacteria bacterium | reverse complement strand
AACCCAGGTCCAGCAGGACCAGATCGGGATTGTGGGATCGGCAAAGGAAGATGGCGTCCGCCGCGGATCGGGCGTCGATCGACTGCATCCCCTGGCCCTCCAGGGTCGCCCGCAGGAGCTGGACCAGGGAGGGGTCGTCTTCCACCACCAGCACACGCAAATGGGTCATGCCAAGTCCGCGTGCGAGGGGGGGTCCGGACACGGAAGCCGAAGGCGGAACACGCTGCCTCCACCGATCCGGGGGAAATGCTCCAACGTCCCCCCGTGGATCCGGGCGATGGCTCGGCAGACCGCAAGCCCCAACCCGGAACCCTGGCTCCCGGGACCGGTCACGAAGGGTTCGAAGATCCGTTCTCCGTCCTGCGGTTGGATGCCGGGACCGCGGTCCCCGATCTCCACCTCGAGCGCGTCCAGGTTCCGCCGGGCCGACAGGGACAACGGACCTTCCGCGCTCCCGTGGCGCACGGCGTTTTCCAGCAGGTTGATCAGCACCTGCTCGATCAGCACTTCGTCCAGGGGTGCCTGGATCGTGTCGTCGATCTCCGTCACGAATTCCACGTCGGGAAACCATGCTTCGAAACGCGCCCGCGCCGATCCCACGACCTCCTCGATGGGCTGCCATTCCAGGCGGGGCTGGATGGAACCGGCATCCAATCTGGTCAGGTCCAGGAGGTTGTCCACCAGCTGCGACAGGCGCCTGGACTCGCGCGCGATGAGCGCGATCATCTCGGCCCTCGCCGGTTCCGTCAGTCCGGAATCCGCCAGCACGAGGCTGGAAGCCGCTCCGGTGATCCCCGCCATGGGGGTGCGGAGGTCGTGTCCCAATGCGGCCAGAAGGGAACTGCGGGTGCGCTCCTCCTTCGCCACCAGGTCCGACACGTGGGCCCGTTCGGCCAGTCCCGCCCGTTCGAGAGCCAACGCCACCTGCGCGGCGAAGGCCGTCACGAGTTCCCGGGATGGGCGACGGACGCCGCCGGTCGACGGCGCCAGACGGCCCAGGACCCCCGAACTTCCGACCAGCGGAACGGAACCCTCTCCGTCCTTTCCATCGGCCAGGACGAGCCAAGCGGCCCCGAGCACCTCGACGGAGGTCTCCTCGGCCTGCAGGCGCACCTCGTCGGGGGTTTCGGCCCGGAGCAGCGCGAGGGCCGCCACGTTGAGCGTCTCGATCTGCACCAGCCGGTCGCGCAGCCTGTCCACCAGGGTCGCGACGACCTGCGCCGTCGCCACCATCGCGGTGAAGTCCAGGAAGACCGGCCAGTCGGAGATCGCGAGGCTCCACGGAGGGCTTTCCAGGAAAAGATCCCAGCAAAGGAGACTCGCGAGACCAGATGCCGCGGAGGCGGCGTGCCCCCAGAGGAAGGCCACCAGGACCAGATCCACCAGGTAGACGGCGAAGGCGGCGCCGAAGCTGTCCGGACGACGTAGGAAGTGCGCGGCCGTGGTCGCCGCGAGGGTCAGCGCCAGGGCACCCGCGAGCGGCCAAGGTCCCGAGGTCCGCACGCGTCGCACCCAAAGGCCTGACATTTTCCGACGCATCGCTTCCGGGGTCATCCTGGCTGGAAAGGATAGATCAAGCGCCATGGCGCGACGGTCCGCCGCGGGCGATGGCCAACGCTCCCCTGGTCAGCCACGCGTCCCGAGCCCGATGGACGGAAACGAGCAGGGCAGGCGTCGCGATCCGGACCAGGAAGGCGATGCAGAGGGAACAGCCGATGACCACGAGGGCCAGGGGTTTCTGGGTTTGCGATCCGATCCTGTGGGAGAGCGCCGCCGGCAGGAGCCCGAGGGTCGCCACCAGCGTGGCCATGACGGCGGGCCGGAACCACTGGATCGCAGATTCCAAGGCCGACTCCTCGTAGCCGCGATGCATGCCGCGCAGCTGCCGGAACCTCCCCACGACAAGGAGCGCATCCTGTATGGAGATCCCGAAGGCGGAAATGAAGCCCATCGCCGCCGAAATGGAAAAGTGCGTCCCGGACACGAAGAGCGCCACGATGCCTCCCGCGCAGGCCAGGGGAATCGTCAGGAACACGACCAGCGTGCAGGTCCAGTCCCTCAACGCCGCCTGCACCAGCATTCCCACCACCAGCAAGGTGATCGGGATGATCCAAGCGAGCTTCGCGGAAGCCTCGTTCAAGGCGCCCATCTCGCCGTCCCATTGGAGGAACGTCCCCCAGGGCAGCTTCAAGCCATGACGAACCGCCGCCTGGCCTTCCCCGACGGCGCCCGCCAGGTCCCGTCCCCGCACGGAGAACTTCACCGGCGTGTAGCGCGAGCCGTCTTCCCGGTAGATCACGGACGGGCTGTCGACCATCCGGATCTCGGCCAGGTCGCCGAGCGGGATCGAGGTGCCGTCGGGTGCCGCCACCGGGATGCGGCGGATGGCATCGACCGAGGACCGGTCGCCCTCCTTCCAGCGAACCACCAGGTCGAAGCACTTCTCCCCCTCGAAGACCTGGGTCGCGACCTGCCCCCCGATCGCGGCTTGGATCACCGCCGCCACATCCCCGGTGTTCAGGCCGTGCGCCGCGCAGCGGGCGCGATCGATCTCGATGCGCATCGAAGGCTGCCCCGACGAAGGGTAGGCGGCGACGTCGCGGACCCCCTCCACCTTGCCCAGGAGATCCGAGATCGTGTCCGCGGCCTTCTCGTCCTCGGCGAGGT
>CAYXXL010000409.1:0-2670 GCA_964469025.1 uncultured Fibrobacteria bacterium | reverse complement strand
GTTCCAGGCCTTCGCGAAGATTTTTGTCGGCGGCCAGGATTTCCCGTCCCGTGGTCTCCTCGTAGGGACGGTTTCCGTCGCAGAAGGCGGCTTGGACCGAGACGTATTCTTCCTCCAACGGGGTGCCCAAGTCCGGCCAGCCCAACGCCAAGAGGGACAGCGGGCGTCCCGAGGCGTCGCGGCGCCTGTGCAGCCCGAAGAAGGCGGCATTCGCCCGCGTGCCGTGCCGGTAGCGGGAAAAGGGGAAGTACCGGGTGTGGCGCGGAGGGTGGCTGCGGGTGGAGCTCTCCACCTCCAGGGCTTCCAGGATCTCCCGGGCGGGTCCGTTCGCGGTCCGCAGCGGGACCTCGGAACGGGTGTGGTCCCACACCAGGCCGTCGCAGGAATCCTCGTAGCGATTCACGGCAACCCCGGCGTGGAGACGGAATGCGTCCGCCGACACCCCGCGCACCACGGCCCTGGGAAAGGCCCCGTCGAACCCCACGCGCAGGCGCAGCGTTCCCTCCGCGGGCGCGGCCAGCGACGACAGGCCACGCAGCTCCACGAAACGGAAGCGTTCGTCGCAGCAGAGGAAATCGCGGGCATCGGACAGCGGATGGGCGCGGAGATCGGCATCGTATCCCGGCCTGTCCAGGGACCGGAACCCGATGCCCGGGGCGGCGTTCCAGCCATTTTCCGTCCACACATCGATCTTCCCCGCGCGGCGCGAAAGACCGTAGCGCAGGGACCAGACCACGGGCGCGTCCCCGTGCAGGAACACGGGCAGAGGGTCGGGCCATTTCGGCCCGACGGGATCCGTCCAGCGGAACTCCAGTTCCAGGCTGGAGGTCCCGCGTTCGTCCAGTTCGATCTGCGCCCGGACGATCTCCACCGGATCCATGGGCAGTTCGTGCAGGAGGGTGAACCGGCAACCGGAGGTCCTGGTGCCAGGTGTCCTGAACTCCGCGCCTCTGGCCAGTTCCGTGGCACTCTGATGCCTGCGCCGGGCGGCCGCCTGGAAGACCACCACCGAGGGCAGGATGTGGTCCAAGCCGTCTTCGAACAGTTCCAAGAGGTGACCTTCCAGGCCATCCTGTTCCATGGCGGATGCTTCGCGCACGCGGGCGGTGAGGTAGCTGAAAGCCTCCACCAGGCGTTCCACCCCCGGGTCGCGGTCTTCCACGCGGGCGGGGTCCAGGAGAGCCGCGGCCTCCGGATACTCCTTGGCGAACGACTTTCCCTCTTCCCCCAGGGCATGCATCTCCTGCAGGAACAGGTTCCGAAGGGCTTGGTACCTGTCCGGCGCGGGCGCGTTCATCCCCGCCCCCTGGCGGTGGCGGCTGTCGGCGCGAGAGAGAGTTTCGCGGGCTCCGGGTCGGTCTCGCCCAACCAAGCCATCATTCCCAGGGAAGCCTGGAGGTCCCGGTCCTGGTCGCCCAGTCCCCGTCCCGCTCCGGGTGGGATCCCGGAGGGATCCAGGATGGCCACCACGTCCCACTGCACCGGCCGGGGCAGGAAATCCTCCACCAGTTCGCGGACGGTGGCGCGGACGGACTCGGGATCGCGCGCCCAGGCCCGGTATTGCTCCCACCGTACGGGTCCGATGCGGATCTCCACGCGATCTCCGGCCACCGGAAGCTCCGATCCCGCGGCGCTGGTTCCATCCAGCCGCGACTCGCCGTCCATCTTCGCGGGTGCCGGATTGGGAACCCAGCCCACCGCCCCATCATCGGCTTCGATCCGCTCGATCCCCAGCATGCGCGAGAGGAACCTCTCCAGGCCGGCGCGACTTCGCGCGTGGGGCACGAGCTGGGACAATCCCCCCAATCGCCGCGGTCTCGCTTCCGCGGACGCGCAGCCCGTCCATTGGTCCAGGTGGCGAACGAGGGCGTCGGAAGCACCCAGCTCGGCGCGGATCTCCGGCGAGCGCAGGATCAGGCCCAGGGCCAGGATGCGGTAGATGCGGTTTTCGAAGAGCCGGTAGAAGGCACGCAGGGGTGCCCAGCGCTCATCGACGCTCTGGAGCGGGTCCACCAGATAGGACGGTAGGGGAGAGGACGCCCCCTGGAGACCCAGGAAATGGACCAGCAATTCTTCCCGGCCCGCGGGAGATGTCCCCGCCGAAGCGAGGTCCTGCGGGGCGAAGGCGAGCGACCCGGAATGGTGGATGTCCAGGCCTTCGTCCAGCAACTGCAGGATGTCCTGGCCCATTCCGTTTCCAGAGACCAGACGGGTGCGGATCCAGAGTCGGATCCACTGGAGGAATTCGAAGGCGCGGGCCTCGTCGCGGAGCCGGTCCATGGGTGGTCGCGGCGTCATTTTCCGTGCTCCAGCAGGATACCCGCGGGTTCCACCCGCAAGGAAAGCCAGGGGTCGACGCCGGGTGGCGTGCGCGAGCGGAACAGGCCCCGAAGGAGTTCGGCGAAGGCATCCAGCCGCCCCAGTTGCTCCCAGGAATCCGATTTGACCTCGGGGTCTTCCCAGGTGATCCGGATTTCCCAGGTGGGAACGGGGATGCCGGCCAAGAGGACATGACCGGGAACGGACACGACCCGTCGGATTCCGTCCACCAGGACGCGGCGCAGCCCCCGCGTGTCCCACAGGAGGGCTCGCAGCGTCCGCTTCAGGGCATCGGCGTCCAGCATGTCCTGGAAGGATCCCTGGAAATGCGAGAGCATGTGCCACCGGAAC
>CAYXXL010000408.1:0-2673 GCA_964469025.1 uncultured Fibrobacteria bacterium | reverse complement strand
GGGCCTGGGCGGTCGCGTCGGCGAACAGTGCCTGCGGCGCGTTGGCGGTGCCCGAGGGGACCTGGTTCACGTAGATCAGGAAGGGTCCGAAAATCTTCCGGAATGTCTCGCCGGCGGCCACGTTGTCGGCATTGCCCATCCCGTAGTGCTGGCCGCCCAGCATGTTCAGGAGGATGGGGCTCGCATGGCACATCAGCTCCCGCTTCTTGGGTCCGCCGTTGTAGTACTCCAAGCTCGGACGGGTCACCCAGAGTCCGATGCCCTTGGTGGTCGAACTCCAACCCCAGACGTTTTCCTCGCCAAGGTCGGCGCTGTAGCTGTACTTGCACTCGAACTGGCCCTTGTAGACGCCCTGGGTCAACAGCTCGACCTCCTTGGGAGCGCCCGGGACCGCCACTCCGGAGGTCCAATCCGCCAAGGAGCACATGAGCTTGCTGCGCTTGGCGTCCACGCTCAGCCAGTCGAACGTGGATCCTGGGTAGGAGGCCATGCGCCATTCGCCTCCGGGATTGTCGGGGTAGCTGGACGGATGCGACAAAACCCCGGCTGCGTAGAATCCGGAATTGCCGCGAAGGAGCGCGTAGTGGATGTCCACGTCCATGGCGGCGGTGGCCGCAGTCCCGGACCACTTCATGTGCAACATGATCTCCGCGCGGTTGCCGCTGTCCGCCTTGGGGTCCGATACCAAGGAATAGGTGCAGTTGGCTGGGTTCTGGTAGTTGGGCTGGTTCCAACTCCAGTACAGCTGCCCGCCGTCGTAGCCCCCGGAGAACAAGTTCATTCCGCCGTAGGTCAGCGAAGTGATGGTTGCGCTCGCCTTGGTCACGGTCAGGGCCACGATGCCGTTGTCCAGCACCACCGTGGCTCCATTGTCGCGCACGGTGACATCGGCGCCGGTGGAGCCGCCTCCCGGCACCTTCGCCAAGACGGTGGCGGCCATCATCAGCGAGGCGAGGGTGGATGTTTTCTGTAGAGACATGGCAACTCCTTGGTGCCGCGGATCCTGCGACCTCCGGTAAACTATCCTGGCAGGTCCAACTGCGCCAGCGAATAGGCTTCGAGCGGATTGGATTCGATGAACCAAGTTCAACATCCAGACCGGTGGATTCGACCCAGCGTCGCATGGACTCCGGAGTTTAACGCAAGGCGACGAGCCGGAGGCCCACAGCGAGGGCGAGTAGCCCCAAGGCCACCGCCACCCACACCCACTTGCCAGGCCCCAGGACTCCGTTCGCGGGAGCCGGGTCATCCTCGTCCTCGTCGTCCCCGCCGGGCAGGGAGATGCCGTCCAGGTAGGTGTCCTCGCTCCAACCGGTGCGCTCGTCGGACCCGCATTCCGGGCAGCTCTTGGATCCGCCCGGCAGCTCCTCGCCGCAGTGCGGACAGACAAAATCCGGCTCGGCGGAAGTCCTCTTCACGGAGCTAGCCTCGGGCCAAGGTCCGGGCCAGCTCCACCAGCGTGCGCAGCCCGAAGGCGGTGGCGCCCTCGGGCAGGTACTTCCAGGCCTTGGTGGTGAAGGCCGTGCCCGCGATGTCCATGTGGGCCCACTTGGCCCCTTCCGGCGCGAACTCCTTGAGGAACAATCCCGCGGTGATGGCGCCCGCCTCGGCACCGCCGGAGTTGCGCATGTCGGCGACCGGGTCGTCGAGCTTGGAGCGGTATTCCTCTTCCAGCGGCAAGGGCCAGAACTTCTCGCCCTGCGTCCGTCCGGTGCGGCAGATGGAATCGCCCCACGCCTCGTCGTCGGAGAGGACACCCGCGATGGAACTTCCCAGGGCGCGGATCACGGCGCCCGTCAGGGTCGCGAGGTCCACCACGTGCGTGGCCCCCAGGGCTCCGGCCTCCCAAAGCCCGTCGGTGAGGATCAATCGGCCTTCGGCGTCGGTGTTGTCCACCATCACGGACTTCCCGTTCTTGGCGCGGAAGATGTCGCCGGGAAGGACCGATCCGTTGCCGGGCCGGTTTTCCGCGAGGCAGACCACCGCGGAAACGGTCAGGGGAATGCCCGATCCGGCGATGGCCGCCAACGCCCCGATGGCCGTGGCGGCACCGGCCATGTCGTTCTTCATTTCCCACATGTGGTCGGCGGGCTTGATGGAGATGCCTCCGGTGTCGAAGGTCACGCCTTTTCCAACCAGCACCAGGTGGATCCCCGGTTTCGCGTTCTCGGGAGAATAGCGCGCGACGCCCAGGAAAGGTTCGTTGTCGGAGCCCTTGCCCACGGTCACCAGACCCTGGTAGCCCTGCTCCTCCAGCTCCACCCGGCCCCGGGCGTTCCAGGCGATTCCGGCGTCGGACAGAACTTGTCCAATGCGTTCCTGGAAGATCCGCGGGGTCAGGGAGGATCCGGGCGTGTTCACCTGGTCGCGCACCCAGTCGGTGGCGTCCAGCACCCGGGCGGTGTCGCCCAGCACGTCCGCACCCGCGGAGTCGGCGTTCGCCCGGACGATGTGGAAGACCGGATGTGGGGCCGAGGGCTTGGATTTCCAGGATTCGAAACGGTAGCTGGACAACCACCACCCCTCCAGGACCACCGCGAGCTGGGGGGTCGGCAAGGCGTCGGCCAAGAAGACCACGCGTTCGCACTTGCGCGAAGATGCGGCCTTGAATCCCTCGGATACCGCCGATCTCAGGCGCTCGTCGGCGTCCAATCCCGGCTTCTCCGCGATCTT
>CAYXXL010000407.1:0-2708 GCA_964469025.1 uncultured Fibrobacteria bacterium | reverse complement strand
CTCAAGGACACCTTGGTCAAGGCGTCCGCCTGTTCCACCGCCTACCGGCAGGCGATGGGGCAGCATCTGGCCCAGGCCCCCCGCTTCTACGCACCGGGATCCTGCGAGGACCAATACGGCAATTGCGTGCGCTACCAGCAGGGAGGGACCTCCTTCTGGCTCCCGATGATGGCGGGGTTCCTGGCCGGGCACTGGTCTTCCAGCTACGGATCCTCCGGTCGGCCCTACGTCCTGACCAGCGGCGATTGGGCTCCCAGGCCCCTGTACCGCACACAGGACGACTGGGAACGGGGCACGTGGAGCAGTTGGGGCGGAGGCACGTACTCCACCCGCGGGTCGGGTTGGGGCGGCGGCTTCGGCGGTGGGGACGGCGCGGGGAGGATCTCCACGTCCACGCTGGAGCGCGGGGGCTTCGGGGGCGGCGCAATGGCCCGGGGCGGCTGGGGCGGCTCCTGAGACGGATTCCGTCTCCTGCGCGGCGCGATTGGAAGGAGACCGCCCGCGACTGCGGGTTCCGGTTCCACACCATCGACGGCGCTCCCTACTGGGACGAGTCGGCGCGCTACGAATTCAGCCTCCGCGAGATCGAGGACGGCATCGAGGATCCCACCGGCGAGCTCCATTCCATGTGCCTGGACCTCGTGGACCGAGCGGTGCGGTCGCAGGAATGGATGGAGAGGTTGGCCATCCCCGAGGCGCATCGCGACCTGGTGGCCGATTCCTGGCGCCGGGGCGATCCCCACCTCTACGGGCGCATGGATCTGTCGTACGGCGGGTCCGGACCCGCCAAGCTCCTGGAACTGAACTACGACACCCCCACCGCGGTGTACGAGGCCGCCTTCTTCCAGTGGGTCTGGCTGGAGCAGATGCGGGAGCGAGGCGACTTGCCGGCCGCCGCCGACCAGTACAACGCGATCCAGGAAGATCTACTGGACGTGTTCGCGCATCTGCGGGCCCTGACCGGCGCCACCGGCTCGGACACCGACTCCGCCTTCGTCTTCGCCGCCGTGCGAGCCTCGGAAGAGGACAGGGGAACCGCCCGGTACCTGCAGGACCTGGCGACACAGGCCGGCTTTCGCACGCGGTACGAGAACGTGGAGGACATCGGGATCGATCCCCTGGGACGCTTCACCGATTCCGCGGACGAGGTGATCCGCTGGGCCTTCAAGCTCTACCCTTGGGAATGGCTCTTCGAGGACGGATTCGGACGATTCCTGTCCCGAAGTCCCACGCTCTGGTTGGAGCCGCCCTGGAAATCGGTGCTTTCCAACAAGGGGATCCTGCCGTTGCTTTGGCAGACCCACGAAGGCCATCCCAACCTTCTCCCGGCCTTTTTCGAGGACGCTCCATCCGCCGAACTTCCCGCGGGATGGGTGCGCAAGCCCTTCCATTCCCGCGAGGGGGCCAACATCCGGATCCGCATGCCGGGCGGGGATCGGATCGACGTCGGCGGACCCTACGGGGAAGGTCCCGCCATCCGCCAGGCCTACCATCCGCTCCCGAATTTCGGCGGTCGCCACGCTCTGGTGGGAAGCTGGGTGGTGGGCGACCGGCCCACGGGCATCGGGATGCGGGAAGACGACACCCCGGTGACCCGCGACACCTCGCGATTCGTCCCGCACGTGATCCTGGAATAGCGGGGAATCGGGAGCGGCGGCAAAACGTCTCCCTTTGTACGTTATTGAACGGCGGGTAAAATTGATTATCACTTCAGTCCACGGGATCGCAAGAGTGGGTCGTCGCCTCGGTTCTTCCAGGTCCGGTTCGTGAGCTTGGCCTCGATCTCCGTCCGGAGACCGGTCCTGACCTGGGTCCTGTCCATCTTCATCCTTCTGCTGGGAATCATCGGCCTGCGCCAAGTGGGGGTGCGCGAATACCCCGCCATCGACCCGCCCTTGATCTCCGTCCAGGCGACCTATGCCGGTGCCAGCGCCGAGGTGGTGGAGCACCAGGTGGTGGAACCGCTGGAGCAGTCCCTCAACGGCATCGACGGCATCCGTTCCATCCAGTCCCAGAGCCGAAACGGCGCGGCGAACATCTCCGTGGAGTTCCAGTTGGGGATCGACCTGGAACGCGCGGCCAACGATGTGCGGGACAGGGTGTCCAGGGCCAGGGCGAACCTTCCCGACAGCATCGATCCTCCGGTGGTGTCCAAGGCCGACGCCAACAGCAGTCCCATCCTGCTGCTCACCGTCAAGAGCGACACGCGCGACATCCTGGGAGTCTCGGACCAGGCCGAACGCATCCAGGAGAAACTGCAGACCATCCCCGGCATCGCGGAGGTCGACATCTGGGGCGAGCGCAAGTACGCCATGCGGATCCGGGTGGATCCGACGCGGATGTCCGCCTTGGGCGTGAACATCAACGACGTCCGCTACTCTCTGCTGAACGAGAACGTGGAGCTGCCCGCGGGCAACCTGGAAGGCGAAGGCGCGTCCATCGCGGTGGAATCGAAGACCGGGCTTTCGACGGTGGACGATTTCCGGCACATGGTCGTCGGTTCCAGGAACGGTTCCATCGTGCGCCTGGGGGACGTCGCCGACGTGCGGATGGGCGCCGAGAACGAGCGGACCCTCCTGCGCTCCGGGGGCCAGCCGATGGCGGGTCTGTCGATCCTTCCGCAGCCGGGTGCCGACCAGATCGTCATCTCCGACCAGGTGAAGGAGCGGGTGGAGCAGATCCGCCCGACGCTTCCGCCCGACATCCGC
>CAYXXL010000406.1:0-2709 GCA_964469025.1 uncultured Fibrobacteria bacterium | reverse complement strand
GCGGGTACTTCGGCGTACCGTACGACGTCCCAGGCGTGGTAGGTGTAGTAGTAGGCGGCGTATCCACCCGCCATCGCGATTTCGTAGGTGTTCAGCAGGCATTGGAGCTTGGTGTTGATCGAAGAATAGGTATGGCCGCCGTCGTTGCCGATCTGGTAGCTGTGCTCGGCGTTGTAATACGGGTCGTTGGCCGCGTTGCCGAGCTTCACCGCGTCGGAGTAGTAGTTGGCGTGGTCCTGGTCGGTGTAGTAGTCGAGCAGGGAGTTCGCGCTCAGGTTGTAGTCGACGTTCCCGAGCCCGTGGCCCGGGTTGTAGCTGTCGTGCATGGTGCGCAGGCGATGGTAGGCGTCGGTGGAATCGATGAGGGCGAGCCGACCGTGGAACCACGCCTGGGGGTTCGTTCCGGTGTAGGAATAGGCCTCCTTGTCGAGATCCCAGGAGACGTTGGGATAGGCCTGGTAGCGGGAAACCAAATATTTGATGTAACGCGTTTCGTTGGCGCTGTTTTCAACGGGCCAATTCACCTTTTTGTTGTTGACGAACAGGAAGATGTGGGCCACGACCCCGCTTTTCATGAGTGCGTCCATCACGTGGTCGTAGTTGAGGAAGAACGCGGGATTCAGTCGGGTCCAGTCGGGTGCGGCATTGGTCCCGCCGGCGATGAAGACCTTGGGAGGGCCGAAATCGTAGGGGCCGGTGATGCCCGGCTCCCAGTTGGTGTCCCAGGCGTAGGCGTTCATGATCACTTGGTTGAAGCCTTGGGCGGAGTACATGTCGATGATGGATTTCGCCTTGGGTACGGTCGTGTCGCCGAAATCCATCAGGCCGAGCCAATCGATCTCGAAGCCGTTGAGGAAATATCGGGATCCGTCTTCATACAGGAAGTGGCGTGGATGTTGGGGATCGATGCCCAACCTTCCATGGACGGTCGGCAGGGTGTTCGCGACGCACGAAACCGACCCTTGCAGCCCGTTGAGCAGCGGGTCGTCGGAAGTTGTCGAGTAGGTCCAGGTGCCCACCTTCGTTGGCGCGAACCGGATCTTGTAGGACCCCGTGCCGTCGCAGAATCCCGGAACCGTCAGAATCGTGTTCCCTGGGCCGGTGAATTGCCCGCTCAAGGTCACGTCGAACGGGTTGGAGTGGGCCGTCGTCGAAGTGAGGGAGATGTCCACGGGGTGCCATTGCTCGGCCACCAGGCCTGCCCTGGCGAAGGCCGCCAGGAAAATGGGGAGCACCGCGAGCTTGTGCACTTCGTGGAGAAGCCAATGCCCACGGGAGATCGTCTTGCCGTCTGGTCGCATGTGTCCGTCCTTCCATGAATGATCCATTGGAGAAGCTAACGAGCATGCCTGGATTATCCCCTTGCTTCCGCTATTTGGCCAGGGCAAGCGTTGGAATCTTTCAACGGGATGCTTTCGACCCCGGTGGTGATCGGGCAGCAACCCCGGCTTCCCTCCAGTATCTTCAAAGATGCGAAAACCCACAAACAGGGATTATCGGATCGATGAACAGACCTAGATGGGAGAACTTGGATGGAAACGATATCCGCCACCCTAAGAGGCTGCTTCATCGGTGTTTTGGCCCTTTCGCTTCGTGCTGCCGCGGGCGACCCGCTGGACCATGTGCTTTTTGGCAACGGACCGAGCGAGACCGCGCATGCCTACGCCGACAGCCTGTGCCAATCCTACGTCGGGGACCAGAACCAGACGGCGCGCAAGCTGCTGCCCCAGACGCCGGCGGGCACGATACTCCTAGCCTATCCCGCGGGCATCTACGGCGGTTGGATGCAGGTGAAGATGGCCGTGGATCCTGTCGCCCAGAACTACTTCACGATCAAGCTCTCGGGCAACGAAAATCCCAAAGTCGACGGAGGTCGGCTGATTCTGGTTTGCGAGGGCAAGGAAGTGGGGATGCGCTGGGGGGATGGCGAAGAGGTCTTCGTGGATGCGTCGGACAATCCATTGTCGATCGGAAGCTTCGTCTACCGCACCGCGATTCTCCCTCTCAAGCTCACCAGGGGGAAGACGGCAGTCACGCTGCGCATCCGCTCATCGGGAAGATTCTACGCCTACGGCACCACCTGGGTGGATTCCACCTACCAGCGCCGCCAGTTGTACCCCACCCGGGGCGTCTACCGGGCCTATACCCACACCAACCCGGACTTCGCGCTGCCTGCGGACGACATCCAAGGTGCCATGCCGTCCTACACCACGGCACCCGGGCGGATCTCCGACACCGCCCTGCGGACCCAGGTGCGCGCCCGATGCAACAGCCATATCCTGTCGCTCCTGTCCGGGACGAACGCGCTGATCCCATACGCCAACAACAACTACAACGACGTCGAATACCTCGCCCTTTCCTACTCCATCCCATGGACGGCGCGCTACCACAGCGATTCCATCGTCGCCAAGGTGCAAGCCGCGCTGGACAGCAATTGCGTCCGATTCGTCAATGACACCACCTTGGCAAATTCCGGTTGGGGAGGGTTGTACGGAAGACTCGGCTATGCCGTGCATCTCCTCTATCCACAGCTATCCCCGTCGCTTTCGGACTCGGTCGACTTCGGGAAGGGCAAGCGCACCAGGAGGGACTATTGGGCCTGGATGATCTTTCGGAGCCGGGAGTATGGTCGATTCAGCAAGAGGAGCATCACCAACCAGGTGCTGGAAGCCGAGATGTCGATCTATTGCGCGAACCTGGGTCGTCGCG
>CAYXXL010000405.1:0-2715 GCA_964469025.1 uncultured Fibrobacteria bacterium | reverse complement strand
GAGGGTGTAGGTGTTTCCGACCTTCGCGATGGTTCCCAGCACCATCTGGTCCACCGAGAGGAGCTTCCCCACCTGCACGGCGCATTCCTGGCCGTCGCAGGCACCGCTTTGCTGGAAGCCCTGTTCCTGGAGGATCCCGTCCATCTGCGAGCGCTCCATCACCCGGAACTTCCCGGTGTTGATCAGCTCCGAGTTCATGGCCGAGGTCAGCCCGTCGATGGCGCTGGAATCCAGGACCCGCGACGTGAACGGAAGCACCGCCACCATGGGCAGTTTGGCCTCCTGGGCAGAAATGGCCAGGGCCGTGGCGAAGATCCAGAAGAAGAGATGCGGTCGTCTCATGCGAAACTCTTCGGAGAGTGGGTATTGGCGCGAACCCCTCAAACAAAGGTCCGGATCCCTCGCCTGGCAAGCGAATCACCCCCGAAACGTGACGGCGCTCACACGAATCGGATTTCCACTCGCTTTCCGATGGCCTTCGCGACCTTGGACAAGGTGCGGACGGTCGGATTCGCCCGCGGGCTTTCGAGCTTCTGGTAGGCTTGCTGGGTGATGCCTGCGGCCTTCGCGACCTTCCCCTGGGTCAGACCCCTTCGCGCCTCGAACAGGCGGTAGGACACTTCCAGTTGGGGATCGATCGCGATGGCATGCATGCCCGTTCCTTTCACCTCGGTACGAGCTTCGACCAGGGGAAATCCCTGGCTCAGTTCGGATTCGATGGCGCCGTTCAGGGCCTCTTCCGCCATGGCAAGAGCCTCTTTCAACGACTCTCCATAAGTGTTGATGTTCGGCTTGTCGGGAAACTCCACGATCCAGGATCCTTCCTGTTTGGTGATCTTCGCGGCATACAACATGGCGTCTCCCCCCTTACTCGATTCCGGCTTGTTTCAGGATGGCCTTGGCGGTCGGCAGCGGCACATCCTTGGACCCGTGGACCGGCACGGGAATGGACCGATGACCGTCCTTGATCATGACGTGGTGCGAGCCTTTGATACGGTCGCACATCCAGCCAGCCTCCTCCAAGATCTTCTTGATCTGCTTCCCATTCACCGGATCGAAAATACAATATTTAATGCGTAAATACAACAAATAAGATGTCGATCGTCCCCGCAAGTACGGAGTCACGGGTAGAGCTGTGGGGCTCGATGATTCGCCGTTCGTCGGCGAGCGGAAGCGAGCCGCCCGTGACGTCGGTCGGGGTCCGGGGGGACGGCTCGTCTCCGGATTGCCTCCAGTCCATCGGCCCGTGTGGGCCGATGGGTGAAAAACTCATGGGCCATCCGGGGAATTCGATCCCCCCGGCGCGGGGGATCCAAGGGGCCGCGCGGTCGGCCCCTTGGCCGGGGTACAGGGGCCAGGCGGCCCATGTAAACCAAGCGGAGCGCCGCGCCCAAACCCCCGGGCACCCACGCCCGACCCTCCCATTGCTAGATTGTTACGCCAGCATGACGGAGATTTCGCCGGTCACCGTGTACGCCGCCCTCGGGAGCAATCTCGGGGATCGGTCCTTGGCTCTGACCAGAGCCCGAAACTGGTTGCAGCGCATTTCCCTCGGGGAGCGCCTGGAAGAAAGCCGGATCTTCGAGACGCTCCCGGTCGGCCCCGGCGTCCAGGAGTGCCATCTCAACCAGGTCGTCCGGTTCTCCACGCTCCTGGCCCCGCAGCAGATCCTCCACTTCTTCAAGGAAGTGGAACTCTGGTTGGGCCGTCGCCAACGTCCGCGCCTGCACCCGCGCGAAATCGACATCGATCTGCTGTTCTTCGGCGACAGCGACATCAACCTTCCCGAACTGCGCGTGCCCCATCCCGGCTGGGCCGCCCGCTCCTTCGTGCTGGTTCCGTTGCTGGACCTGGATCCCGACTTCCGCTGTCCCGTCACCTGCGTTCCCGCCCAAGCCCTGCTGGAAGAACACTGCCCCGGGGCGCACCGCGAGGCCTGGCCCTTCGGTTCATTCGCCTTCACGCAGGAAGCGGCGGCGTAGCCTTCCCCAAAGGCCGGGCTGGATTTCCAGTTCCGGCGCCACCAGTCGCATCCAGGGATGGGGAATCCGCACCTCCCATCCGTCGCCCCGAGGTCTGCGTCCGGAACTGGTGAAGTGGAGCCGATCCCGGGCACGGGTGCAGGCGACGTAGAACAGCCGACGCTCCTCGTCCCCCGGAAAGGCCTCCAACGCACGCCCTTCCGACCGGAGGCGATCCTGCCCGACCGCGAAAACGACCGGCCATTCCAGTCCCTTGGCCCCGTGGATGGTCGAGACTTCCACGGCGCGCGCCCACGGAGGAAGGGCGGATTCCCAGCGCTCCCGGTCGCGGTTCGAACGGCAGAGGATGCAAATGTCCCTGCGGGACCTTCCCGACCGGACCTCGCTGGCGATCCGCGCGAGGACCCACCGGGTCTCCTCGGCCTGCTCCAAGGCGCGGTACCAGATGGGTTTCGAACTTTCCCCGTCGCTCCGCGAGGCCACCAGGACCTTCCGGAAAGCGGGGGGCTTGTCGGGAAAGATGCGGTTGGCGGCGGCGAGCACCGGAGAGAGGCTGCGGTGGTTGGACGTCAGCGACAGAATCCGCCCGGCAGGCCGATCGACCTTCCAATCCGAGACGTTGCGCATGTCCGCCCCGCGGAATCCGTAGATCGCCTGGTCGTCGTCGCCCACGGCGAGGAGCGCGGGGGAATCCCCCGCCAGGAGCGAAACCAGCCGGTACTGGGTGCGGTCG
>CAYXXL010000404.1:0-2734 GCA_964469025.1 uncultured Fibrobacteria bacterium | reverse complement strand
CAACCACACCTTCTTTTTCTTCAACTACGAAGGCAACCGCCAGACCCAGGGCAACCCGATCGTCGCCACCACCCCGCCCGCCGCCTTCTGGACCGGCGATCTGTCTTCGCTCCTCGCCCGCAACATCGTCGTCAAAGACCCCCTCGCCACCGGAAAACCCGCCTTCCCCGGCAACATCATCCCCGTTTCCCGCCTCAACGCCGTCGCCTTGGCGCTCCATCCCTATTGGGGGACGCCGAACCGCCCCGGCTTTACCAATAACTACGTATCCAACTCCACCCTCACCAATAACGCGGACCAGTTCACCGTCCGTATGGACCACGCCCTGCCCCACAATCAAAACGTCAACTTCCGCTTTACCCAAGCCACCGCCAATGGCTTCAGCCCCAGCTACTCCGGCAACGCGAGCGGAACCAATAACCCCACCACCAGCGATAATGCCAGCTTCGGCTGGACCGCCCCGCTCAGCGCAACCATGGTCAACGAACTCCGCCTCGGCTATATGGACTTGCACCTCCAGACCGTCTATGTCACCGGCGGCCTTCCCACCACCGCTTCCGTCGGCATGCTCGGCTTCGCGGCGCTCAACTCCAGCGTCCAGCAGATGCCCAAAATCACCTTCACCGGCAACGACGCCTTCAGCACCCTCAACTTCGGACCCAGCTCCACCTACGGCGAGGCCTCCACCAATCAGGTCAGCAAAACCTCCAGCGTCGCCGATACCTTCACCAACGTCCGCGGCAGCCACACCCTCAAAATCGGCATCGAATTCCGCCATCAGGTCATGCCCTCCCTCCTCCAACCCGCCTCGAGCGGCCTCCTCACCTTCGCCAGCGCCGCCACCACGTCCTCCAGCTATTCCTTCGCCGATTTCCTCCTCGGACTCCCCAACACCGCCCAGAACGTGCCGCCCATGGCCTCCGTCACCCTCCGCGACAGCCAGTTCGCCGCCTTCGCCCAGGACGATTGGCGCGTCTCCTCGCGCCTCACCGTCAGCCTCGGCCTCCGCTACGAACTCCTCTCCAATCCCGTCGAGGACCAGAATCGCCTCTCCATGTTCGACCCCGCAACCGGCTCGATCGTCGTCGCTTCCAACAACGGCGTGCTTCCCGTCAGCCAGTATTCGCCGGTCATCGTCGCCGATCTCACCAACCCCGACGGCTCCTGGAAATTCCCCATTCTGAGCGATAAGCAGGCCAACTATCCCTCGCGCTCCCTCCTCGATACCCAATACGGCAACTGGGGACCCCGCTTCGGCTTCGCCTACCACCTCCCCGGCGGCACGCACCAGTTCGTTCTCCGCGGCGGCTACGGCATCTTCTATAACCGCTATCCCATCCAGAACCTCGAACAGGTCATCGCCATCAATCCGCCGTTCGCCGCAACGTTCAACTTCACCGAAGCCATCACCAACGGCACGCCCAGCATCACCCTCCAGAATCCCTTCGCCGGGAACGCGGGATCGAGCATCGCACCCGGCGGACTCGTCCGCAACTGGGACCTCCCCAGCAACCAGCAATGGAACTTCACCGTGGAGCGCGATCTCGGCTGGGGCACTACCCTCTCGCTCGGCTACGTCGGCAACAAAGGCACCCACCTCTTCCGCGCCTTCAACGAAAACGGCGTCTTCCTCAACGCCGTCGGCCAGCAGGTCCGCGACTATCAGAGCACCTACGGCACCTCCGCCATCAGCGAACGCACCACCGACGGAACGTCCATCTACCACGCCATGCAGACCATCCTCCGCCGCCGCCTTTCGCGCGGCCTCCTCTTCGAATTCAACTGGACCTGGGCCAAAGGCCTCGATGACGTCGGCAGCGCCCTCAACACCATGGCCCTCGACCTCGAAAACCTCGGCCGCGACCGCGCCGATAGCGACTACGTCCGCCGCCACACCATCCACTTCAACGCCACCTGGGAAATCCCCGGCCCCCACTCCGGACCCCGTTGGCTCGCCTGGGCCTCCAACGGCTGGCGCTTATCCGGCATCTGGAGCCGCTACACCGGCATGCGCTTCACCCCCACCATCAACAACACCGGTCTCGCCAATACCCGGCCCGAATACGTCTACGGAGTGCAAGCCAACCTTCCCTCCGATCAAAGGACCGTTCAGCGCTGGTTCAACCCCGCCGCCTTCACCACCCCGCCGCTTAACACCTTCGGCGACGCCGGAAGGAACATCCTCGTCGGCCCCGGCATCGATACCGTGGACGCCAGCCTCTCCAAGAGCTTCCCGGTCCTCTCCGAATCCCGCCGCCTGACCCTGCGCCTCGAACTTTTCAACGCCATGAACCACGCCAACTACGCCCTCCCCGACGCCAACATCTCGGATACCAACACCGTAGGCTCCATCTCGAGCCTCGTCAAAGACCAGCGGGAAGCCCAGTTCGCCGTCCGCTTCGATTTCTAAATAGAGCCGGTCATGGCGGCGATGGTATAAACTCAGAGCCGATCGCCGCCACGATCCGGAACAATGACTCGAAGACAATTCACCGCCCTGCTCCCGGCAGCCGCCCTCGCCGCCAACCAGCAACTTCCCGCCTTCGAGGACACCAAACCCAACCTCCCCGCCCCCATCTACGACGCCGAACCCGCCTGGCTCGACCTCTACTGGAAAGCCCGGGAGCTCGCCTTCCGCAATTTCCACCAGCCCGCTCCCGCCAGCGGCTTTCCCTCCCGGTTCATCGACGCCGCCTTCAACCAGAACATCTTCCTCTGGGACACCTGCTTCATG
>CAYXXL010000403.1:0-2741 GCA_964469025.1 uncultured Fibrobacteria bacterium | reverse complement strand
CGCCTACAACGGCCCCTCCAGCAAGAACTACCTGTACCTTCCGGTGGACAGCACCACCGGGTTCAGCACCACCGGGTACGCGGCCTTGCAGGTCGAGATCGCCCGCAACGCCAACAACTGTTCGCCCGCCGGGATCCTCTCGGTGGGGTCCTGGAAGGATTCCAAGGTGATCCTTCCCATCGACTCCATCATCGCCTCGCCCCCGCAGATCCGCCTCAACATGGTCGCGTTCATGGCCTCCTCCGGGTTGGCGAACGACAACTGCGCGAAGTCGGTTGCGGTGACGTCGGCGCAGACCGTGTACAGCCTGGACACCATCCGATTCGCCAAGGTCGGTGACACGCTCTACCAGGACGTGAGCCGACAGGGCTGGTTCCCGCTGGCGGGGAGGATCGACACCATCTCCTTCTCCTACCTGCAGCCCGGCGGTTCCTGGTCCACAGATTCCGTCGCGACCAACACGACCTTGGAGATCGACGCCGTGCGCGTCTGGTTCACGATCGTCCCCGAAGCCGCCGCGGGACGGGCCGCCTCGGCGATCCAGCAATACGCTTCGAGCGTCGACATTTCGCTGAGGAACGCGTCGCGCCTTTCCAACACGAGGCTCCCATGACGTCATCGAAGTCCCTCCGCAGGGGCATCGCGCTCTTCATGGTGATGGCCTTGATGGTGGTCTTCATCTTCCTGGTCGGGTTCATGATCTCGAACTCCGGCGACATGCGGGCCTCCTCCTCCGACCAGGGAAAGATCGTGCGCGCGCGCGCGATCGCGGAAGCCGCGGGCGCCCTTGCGATGGCCGATGTGCTCGCGCAGGGCCAGAACGCCTTCGGCGGCACCGGCGTCTTCAATGTCAAGACCGTCATCGCCGACGGCGACACCGGCACGGCGAACACCGCCGTGTTCTCCGGGACCCCCAGCCAGAGGCTCGTGACCGACGGGCCCAGCCAGGGCCTGCGCTGCTTCTACATCCCGGTGACCATCACCTCCAGCGGCAAGACGGCGGGACAAGGCAACGTGCAGCTCACCATGCAGGCGGGCCTGGAGAAGGTCCCCATCCTCCAGTACGGGGCGTTCAAGCAGACCGACCTGAGCCTCGGCCCTGCGACCTACGTGGGGCCCCAGCACACCAACGGCAAGCTCACCTTCAGCATCAACGCCGGGTACACCGCACCCATGACCGGCCCGGTCACCGCCGCGCTGGACATCTGCCGCAACACCAAGACGGGCTATCCCATCATCCAGGTGGATCCTTCCAGCCCGAGTCCCACTTGGATCCCGGCCATCAACGCCTGCGTGGGGGGTTCCAACCAGCCACCACCCGTGGGAGGTATCTGCAACGTCCGGCCGAACATAGGGCAGCTCAACCTGCCCATGACGGCCGACCCGTACAGCATCCTCGGGCTCATGAAGGCGGGAGATCCCGCCGACCTGCAGAAGCTGAACTTCGACTGGATCCGTTCCAAGCAGCCGACCATCGACCCTTCGTCGAAATTCGTCGCCGCCGCGGGAGTCGCACCCACCCAGTCGTGGATTTCGGGGCCGAACGTCTTCTTCGACCCCTCCGCGTGGCGGTGGTGTCGGGTTTGGGATGTCGACATGGCCAAGCTGGCGATCTCCGCCAACAACGACTCCATCCTCATCCTTGCCGACACCATGGCCGCCTGGACGGTTCCCGCGGGTGGCCCGGCGGACACCGTTCCCCAGAATTGGGGCGGAGGGACCGCTCTGGACACCTCCTTGAAGATGCCGGGCAAACCGACCTTTTCGGCGTTTCGCATCATCAACGCGGCGACCTTGGACCGGAACCTGACCATCTCCTCTCCCAACGTGGTGTACGTGGACGACGCCTTCAACACCGGGCTCGCGAACTCAGCCGACACCACCAGCTATCGCAACGCCCTGATCGCCGCCGACATCGTGAAGTTCCTGGGCAACACCTTCCAGGCCAACAAGGCATCCTACTTCCGGTGGTACGCGTGTCCTTCGGCGGCCACGGCGAAGACCGACGCCCAAGCGTGGATGAAGGCCCATGTCCCACCGGCCCTGGGGCTCGATTCGACGGGAGAATACGGAATGGTGGCGAAAAACATCGTGACCGCGAACATTCGCTTCAATGTCTCCCTCATCAACGGCGAGGGTTGGATCGATCCTGCGTCGGGCAACATCGTGGGGGCGGGCAGATTCCTGCTGGAAGACTGGAGTGGCAAGCAGGTGCAGGCCGTAGGCAGCAAAATCTTACTGTGGACAACCCAATCGACGAATCACCGCATCCAGTACTACAGCGCTTTCGAGGGGCATCCGGTAGTCCATTACTATGGGGCCCAGACCAAGCTGAACTACTTCGACAACAAGCTCAAGAACCTTTCCAACATGCCTCCTGCCACGCCGTTCCTCGCCCAATTGGCGCGATACGACTGGAAGGAGGGACGGTGAAGGGAAGTGGAAGGAAATCGCTCCGAGACGGGATGACATTGCTCGAAATCGTCATCGTCATGGTGCTGGTGGGAATCCTGGCGAAGATGGCCTTGAGCAGCTGGAGGACCATCGACCTGAAGATGCGCTCGCACAGCGCCATCCAGGACTTCTCGACGCAGCTCCGAAGGGTGCGTTCCGATGCCATGTCCCACAACCGGTACACCGGTTTCGTGATCGACCTGACGGGCAAGAGGTACATGCGCTTCGTGGACAACGAAACCTCCGGGATCCGCTACAGCTGGGACACCGGCGACACTCCACTGGGC
>CAYXXL010000402.1:0-2756 GCA_964469025.1 uncultured Fibrobacteria bacterium | reverse complement strand
CTCGGTGATCAAGGACGACTACCTGGACACGAACCTGACCGATTCGCTGAGGCTCTTCCTGCTTGGCAAGGACACCCTGGCCAAGCTCGGATTGGTGTACCGCTACGCGACCATCCAGGGGCTGGTGCTGGATTCCGCGGGGGCGACCCCCCAGGGTGGGGCGGGCATCGTGGTGCAGGACCAGGCGGTGTCCGCCACGGCCCTTCCCACCGGCTCCTTCAGTCTGGGAAGGATCCAGCCGGGATCCGTCCAGGTCTTCGCCGTGGTGCCCGGGCAAGGCTACGCGGGCTTCGACACTTCGCTCTCCCCCTCCGACACCCTCAAGGGCGTCACCCTCAGGATCTCGCACAAGGGCGGTACCGTGGAGGGGCAGGTGGTGGTCGTGAACGGCGGGGCGGGGCGGAGGCTGCGGTTCGCCTCGCGAAAGGCCGCGGCCTCCGACAGCGTCGGGGTGGCTGGCGTCACCGTATCGGCCTTCGGCGGGGCCTTGAAGACGGTGACGGCCGCAGATGGGAGCTTCTCCCTGCCCGACATTCCCGGACTGGGTCCGGTGGAACTGAACCTCTCGAACCCGACCGGAACCCAGGTCCAGACCGTGACGGGGGTGGTGGCTCCCGAAGGACGGGTCCTGGACCTGGGGAACCTTTGGCTGAACTCCAGCTCAGGACTGTCCGATTCCAGCGTCCGCTCCCACATCGCCCTGGCTCGCTGGAACGACACCGCGGTGAACCTCCTGGCATGGACGGGAAACGACACCGGATTGCACGTGGCCAGGTGGCTTTGGAACCTTTCCGGCAAAGGGGACACGACATCCGTGGGCCGGGCGATCCTCTCGAGATCGAATCCGATCTTCAACGCGCAGTGGATATCGGGGACGCCCTTCCAGGTGAAGGTGAGCGCGCTGTTCCTGGATTCCACGAACAAGGCCTTGAAAGCCTCGGTTCCGGGCATCATCACCGTGAAGGTGCTCCCCGCGCCCGATACGATCCCTCCGACGGTCCAAGGCCGGTCGCCGTCGCAGGACACCACATGTCCCTGGGCCGATTCCATCCAGACGGTGCGGTGGACGGTGACGGACGCGGGCGGTCTGGACAGCGTGGCGCTGGGCGGATTCCCCGCCACGCCCGACGCGAACGGCCTCGTTTCGAGGGCCGAGACCCTGTCGGTGTCCGCACCTCTGGTGGTGCGATTGTTCGCCCGCGACACGTCGGGAAATGTCAGCATCGACAGCGTGGTGCTCACCCGCGCGGCCAAGCCCGCGTCCATCGCCCGCCTCTCCCCGCTTTCGGACACCTCCGTGTCCTACCTGGATTCGACGACCGCCGTTTCCTGGACGGTGACGCCCAACCTGAAGCTCGCCTCCGTCCTGTTGGACGGCGCGAAGGCCGCGGTCGCGAAGGGCACCACCTACATCTGGAACGCGAGCCTGGCCGTGGGGACGAATGTCGAACGCCTGGTGGTCCTGGACACCGCCGGGAACACGGGCCTCGACAGCCTGGTGCTGACGCGCCGCGACACCACGGGCCCGACCGTGTCGGCGCGGTCTCCCACGCGGGACACCACCTTCCAATGGGCGGATTCCGCGTTGGTGGTGCGGTGGGCGGTGGATTCCGCGGGGGCCCCGGATTCGGTGTGGTGGAACGACACGCTCGTCAACCTGCTGCGCGGTCTCGTGTCCAGGGCGGACACCCTTCCCGTCGGTGCCGACACCGTCCGACTGCGGGTCAGGAACGCTCTGGGCAAGACCGTCGTGGACACCTTGGTCCTGACCCGCGGCGCCTATTCCATACCCTGGAACAGCCAGGTGTTCGCGTTCGGCACGGTGACCGATCCCCGCGACGGGAAGGTCTACCGCACCGACACCATCGGGAAACAGGTCTGGATGGCCGAGAACCTGGACTACGCCGTGGACAGTTCCTGGTGCCCCGCGAACTCCCCGGATTCCTGCGCGACCTACGGCAGGCTGTACGCCTGGACCGGGGCCGCGGCGCTCCGACCGACCTTCGCCGACAGCCTGTCCAGCCCGATCGGCGCCGCCAAGCCGTTGACCGGAATCTGTCCCGCCGGATGGCATCTCCCGAGCCAGACCGAATGGTCGACCTTGCTCGTGGCGGTCTCCGATTCCAGCCTGAAGTCCCGGACGGGCTGGGCCAAGAACGGCAACAGCGGCGATTCCTGGGGCTTCCGGGGATTGGCCGCCGGGACCCGCGACACTTCCGGGGCGTTTTCCGTCGTGGGACTGGACGGGGAGTTCTGGACTTCCTCCGAGACTTCCGCCACCCAGGCGGATGCGGCGGGCCTGGCGTACAACTCGGCCCAGGCCACCACCGCGGCGTCCGGCAAGGGCATGGCCCTCAGCGTGAGGTGCATCTCGAACTGAGGGTTCCCGTTCGCGCCACGAGCGGGGGGGGGTCGCGAATCGGTCCGTCCTACGCCATCTCCTCCCAGTCCTCGGGGTCGGTTTCCCGGAGGAAGGCGAGGAGGTCGTCCGGCGTCGACAGGAATTTCTCCAACTCGCGCACTGCGGACAGTTCCCGGCGTGCGATGTCCTTGGTCTTGCGCAGGAGCTGTTCCACCAGGACATCGTTTTCGAGGAGTTCCATCCAATCCACCGCGCCCTGCGGAAGGCCACCGTGGCGCAGCGCGCGACGCCGTTCGCGCAGCCGCTTCCGGGTCGCCTCCAGCTCCTCGACGCAGGCCTTCAAGGAGGCCTCGTCGACGGAATTCGCCTTGGTCTCTTCGCTGCCGTGGGCGTG
>CAYXXL010000401.1:0-2783 GCA_964469025.1 uncultured Fibrobacteria bacterium | reverse complement strand
AACCAGGGGTTCATCCCCTTCAGCTACTACAAGAACCGCGACTACGGATGCTTCTTCTCGGCCAACTCGAGCCGCCGCCCGGAGGAGTTCGACAACCCCACGGTCACCGCGAACGAACGCATCAACGCGCGCCTGCCCTACATCTTCCTGACCGCGCGACTGGCCCACTACCTCAAGGTCCTGCAGCAAGAGAACATCGGCGCCACCAAGAGCGCGCCCATCCTCGAGCAGGAGCTGAACAACTGGATCAAGGGCCTGGTCACGGAGATGAAGAATCCGGGGCCCGAGCTCGCCGCCACCCACCCCTTGAGCTACGGCAAGGTCACGGTGGGCGAGAACCCCGACAATCCAGGCTTCTTCCGCGTGGCCCTCTCGGTCATGCCCCATTTCCAGGTCGAGGGAATCGACGTGAGTCTTTCCTTGGTCTCCAAGATGCCGCAAGGCAAGTAACTATCCCCCCCAACAAACCCCATTAACGAGAGGAAACAAACATGGCAATTCCCGCCTACATGGAAGTCGAAGGCATCCAGGGCTCCGTCACCGTCGCCGGTCGCGAAGGAACGGTGGAGATCCTGGAATTCAACCACAGGGTCTACCTTCCCACCGACCGCGACACGGGCTCCATCACCGGCACCCGCAAGCACGAGCCGTTGATCATCCACAAGGCCTTCGACAAGAGCTCGGCGCTTTTCTACCAGCGCGTGACCACCGGCGAAGTGATTCCCAAGATCACCATCCGCTGGTACCAGGTCACCGACCAAGGCGAAGAGAAGCCCTATTTCACCCACGAGCTGACCGGCGTCCAGGTCGCTTCCGTGCGGTCCTACATGTTCAACGTGAAGGATCCCAGCAAGGAGCAGTACGTGCACCAGGAAGAGATCTCGCTGCGCTACCAGAAGATCACCTGGACCTTCCTGGACGGCAACCTCATCCACACGGACGACTGGAACAGCCGCTGACGCGTCCGGTTCGCTGAACCACCGGGGCCATGGCGCATGCCGCCATGGCCCTTTTCGTCGAGGAGCTCCCCCCCATGCAGGGCGAAGGTTTGCTCGAGATGCTCGTCGGCGCGTACCTGGACGGGACGCCGGTGGAAGGCGTGCCTCGGCAGGCCCGGCGGATCCGTTCCGTGGCCGACCAGATCCAGCGGATCCTCGAGACCCGCAAGGGCATGCTGGTGCACATGCCGGATTTCGGAATGTCCGACATCGGCGACCTGTTCCGACGGCTTCCGGGCAGCGCGTCGGAGATCCGCTCGGAGATGGAGACCCTCATCCGCAGGTTCGAGCCCCGGATGGAACACGTCCGCGTGGAGTTCGAGGAATTCGATCCGGCTTTCGCCCGGGTGAAGTTCCGGATCTCCGGGAGCCTCATCGGCATCGGGCGGGTCCAGTTCCAATCGTCCTTCTTCCCCAACGGGCGCGGCGAAGTCCGCCCCACCGGCTGAGAACATGTCCGACCTGAAACGCCGCTTCGACGAGGAGATGCGACACTTGCTGGGCGCCGGTCGCGAATTCGCCCGGGAGCACCCCGCGTTGGCGCAGAAGATTTCCATCGACGACGTGGCCCGACGCCACCCCTACCTGGAGCAGTTGTTCGAGAACTTCGCCTTCCAGGTCGCGCGCGCGCGCGCGGATCTGGAGGATGCGGACGACGACACCGCCGGCGAGCTCCTCGATCTGGTGGCCCATGGTCTGGAGATCCCCCTCCCCTCCGTCGCCATCGTCGAATTCATCCCGGGCGCCGGGACGACCGGCACCGCGGACCGCATCGTGGCAGGTTCCGAGGTCCGGGCATGGCCCTCCGACCATCCCGCGCGGATCCGCACCACTGTTGCCGGAAATTGTCCCGTCCACCAGTTGCGTCTGGATTCCGCCGTGCTCCTGGCGGGTTCGCAAGGACAGGCCTCGCTGGAATTCGCGCTCGCCACCGTCGGAGGGGCGGGCGCCGCATCGTGGCCCGCCGAGCTGGAGATCTTCCTGGGCCGGGATCCTCTGGTGGCCTGGACGCTCCGCCACTTCCTCCTTCGCAAAACGGGTTCGGTGGAAGTCCAGGGGGGTGCCGCGACCGCCAATTTCCAGTCCTCGAAGGGGCCGGGATACGGGACCCTCGCTTCTCCCGCCTGCAAGCCGTTGCTGGACCTGCGCGACTTCCTCTGCGCCGAGGAGAGGTTCCGGTACGTGCGCCTGGTGGGCCTGGACGCCGCCCTCCCCACCTCGGCCACGATCGCGCGGATCGCGGTGCGATTCCGGGGCGTGCTCCCCAAGGACCTGGAACCCCTGGTGGACAGAAACAGCCTCCGGCTGAATTCGGCGCCCGTGGTCAACGCCCACCTCAACGATTTCGACCCGCTCCTGGTGGATCCCAGACGAGCATCCTACCCCCTGGAGGCCCGCGGCGAGCCGGACAAGGAGGTCCTGGATCTCGCGTCCATGGGTGGTGCGAGCCAATCGGACCCCACCCGAACGCACACCTACCTGAGATCCTGGGAGTCGCGCCACGAGGGCGTCCGGTTCCAGGAATCCGGTTCCATCCACCTCCGGCGACGCCCCAACCGTTCCGGCGGCGCGCGGACCTCCTTTCGGGTTTCCCACCGGGACCCCGCCTTCTTCTTCCCGGACGAATTCCTGGCGGGGAGCGTCTGGTGCTGCGACGGCGATGTCCTTTCCGAAAAGGTCCGACCCCAGGATCTGTCCGATCCGGGGCCCGGCGTGCCGTCCGGATGGGGCGTCGCGGGGCTGACCCGCCCGACCCAGGTCTTCCGCCCCCCCGCGGATCCCATG
>CAYXXL010000400.1:0-2789 GCA_964469025.1 uncultured Fibrobacteria bacterium | reverse complement strand
CACGTCCCTTCCCTTGACCTCCATCGACAATTCCTGGGGCAGGGGGAAGGCCGATCCGATCTGGATCTTGATCTGTTCCGCCGTGGACAGGCCCACGAGCAGGTTGTAGTTCTTCTTGAGGTAGTTGACGATGGCTTCGTCCATCTCGTCGCCGCCGATGCGCACCGAGGCGTCGCACACGATTCCGTACAGGGCGATCACGGCGATTTCCGAGGTTCCGCCCCCGATGTCGATCACCATGTTCCCCGACGGCTCCTCGACCGGTATGCCCATGCCGATCGCAGCCGCCATCGGTTCCGACACGAGGTACACCTCCCTCGCCCCCGCCAGCTGCGCGGATTCGATCACCGCGCGACGCTCCACTTCGGTGATCCCGCTGGGAACGCCGATGACAACTCTTGGTCGTCCGAACACGCCTCTCCAGAGCGTGCTGTGGCTGTGGAGCTTGTCGATGAAATGCTTGATCATTTCCCGAACGAGGTCGAAGTCGGCGATGACTCCGTCTTTCATCGGGCGTATCGCGAGGATTTCTCCAGGCGTGCGGCCTAGCATGCGCTTGGCCTCGGTTCCGAAAGCCTGGACCCTGCCCGTCCTGCGCTCGACGGCGACGACGGAGGGTTCATCGATCACGATGCCGCGACCCTGGACATGCACCAGCGTGTTCGCCGTCCCAAGATCGATCCCGACATCGTTGGAGAAGAGGGAAAAGAGGCCCATGAAGGCTCCGGAAAGTGGTGGGTATCGCCTCGAGAGGCACAAATATAACCCTAAACATCCGATGGAACGGAGAACTTCGAGTCCCGGGTACGGGTGGTACGGGGCCCCGGCTTCCATCCACGCGATGTGGAAGATCCTTTGCCCACGACGGAAAAAGGCGCCCCTCGGGACGCCCTTCCTGTTTCCAGCTAAAGTCGTCGGGTCAGAAGCTGTAGGAAGCCGAAATCCGACTCAGCACATGGTCCACCGGTCCACCCAGAAGAGCACCGCCGGTGAACAGGATGTCCTTGGCGACAACGGCGTCGACCTTGAGCTTGTCTTCGATGTTCAGACCGAAGCCGAAATTCACCAGATCGTTGTTGTCCGCATTGATGTCCGGATTCGTGGACATCGCGGAGTAGTTCTGCCATGGCCCATTCGCTTTGTGGAAGTTGATGACTTTCTGGCCACCCACGCGGATCACGAACCAGTCCGTCCAGATGTTGCGCTCGATGCCGAAACTGACGCGAATGCCATTGTCGGACAGCATGGTGCTGGATACCGAATCCGAGACCGTGGTGTAGGTGGTATCGCTCGCGAAAACCTCGTTGGAGTTGTAGAAGTAGTCCACTCCGAGCCAGAAGAAACCGCGATCCAGGGAGACATTGGCACCGCTGCCCACGCGGAAGCTGGTGATGGTCTGCTGGGGGGCGTTCACGTAGCGGAAGGACGCAGCGGGCACGAACACGATGGGGATCGGCCTCGCATCGATGAACAGTCTGGCATCCGCACCGAAGGACGGTGTCATTCCCGAGCTGTAACTTCTCGGCTGCGATCCCGCGGCATCCGCATCCTTGACATCGACCGACAGGAAACCCAAGGTGGCGTCCGCCTCCAGGGAGTACTGACTGCCGAACGGAAGATTCGCACCCAAAGTGTAGGTGTTCAACACCGTCTGGACTTCACGTGCGCCATTGGTGGAATCGCTGTAGGCCAAGTAGGTTTTCAAACCGTAAAGGTTCCCGCTTGCGTCCGCAAAGCCGAGGATTCCGTCGAACTTGACGGGAAAATCGGTCAGATCGTAACTCGTCAAGGTCGTGCTGTCGCCACTTGGAAGGACCCCGCGGTGTGCATTGGTCTTGATCTGGATCGCGCTGGGCATGTAGGAAAGCCACTCGTCGTTCCGGTTCAAGGCACCACCGATGATGAATTGCGGATACCGGCCTGCGGTTGATCCGTCCGGAGCGAAGGACTTCGCGAAGACCGCACCAAACCACGGATTGGTCGGATCCGAATTGAATCGGCTCAGCCCGTTGTAGGACGTGGAGTCCCCGATTCCAGACTTTTGCCCAAGTTCGCCCAGCAAATAGTTCGGATAGAGATTCGCGTCGGCTGGATTCTTCCAGATATTGACGTCGTCCATGTAGTAGTCGGCGTTTTCGCCCATGGACTCCACGCGAGCGTTGGTCGCCAAGACGGCGGATGCCGCCGCCAACGCGATCCCTGAGGCCAAAGCTGTGCGGTTCAACATTTGACTCCTGTGTTCTGTTTGTAGGTGGTCACGAAATTCGTCGACAGACCGAGCTTACCACCGGTGCTACTGCTTGTCGAGCACGAAAGCGTAGGTGACCGTAACGTTGCCCTTTTCGATCTGGTCGAATTTCATCCGACGGGCCTTGTCCTTGATCTCGTCGTCCAAGCTCCCGTTGCCCGTATTGGTGGAGACGATGGTGATCTGGATGATGTCACCGGATGGTGCAATGGTGAAGCGCAAGGAGATCTTGCCACCCAAATTGGGGTTGTCGCGAAGATATTTCTGATAGCTGTACTGGAATCCACCGATGTTGGAGCGGATCACCCGAAGAATGGACTCCGGTGAACGCGAACCGGCATCACCTCCAAGCTCCACGTCGGAGGGCTTGGGTGCAGCGATGCGGGCACGTGTGGCCACGCCATTTCCGTTGCCGCCAGCCCCCAGGGCCATCTTGCCCTTGCGGGTACCACCGTTGCCCGTGCCGAATCCGGCCCGACCACCCGTACCGAGGCCGATGCCTCCGACGCCGGCCATGCGGTCGCCGTCGCCGCCTGCTCCA
>CAYXXL010000399.1:0-2807 GCA_964469025.1 uncultured Fibrobacteria bacterium | reverse complement strand
ACGATCTCCACGTTGCGCAGGACGCCGGGGGTTCCCTGGGCGCGGGCGGTCTCGTCCAGGAGCATGGCCATGGAATACGCTTCCTGTCCGGTGCTCGATGCGGCCGACCAGATGCGCACGGGTCCCTGGGCGGCCTTGCGGACGATCTCCGGGGCGGCCACCTCGCGCAGGTAGTTCCACAGATTGTCGTCGCGGAAGAAATACGTCTCGTTGGTGGTCATGGCGTCCACGATGCGGTTCCGCAGCTTCCCCGTGGTGTCGACCAGGGCCTTCTGGTAGAACTCGTGGAAGCTCCGGCATCCCTGGTCCACTGCGATGTCGGTGAGGCGGGTCTCGATGAGGTATTCCTTGCCCGGCTCCAGGTGGATCCCGCAGTTCTTCTCGACGAATCCCTTCAGGAGGTCGAATTCCGTTCCGGCGAGCTTCACGGACGGCCTCCCTTTCCGGTCGCGATGTCCGTCAGGCGGCGTGCGATGGATTCCAGGGGAAGCGTCTCGTCGGCGTTGCCCGCCGCGTGCACGGCTCCGGGCATCCCCCACACCACGGAAGTGGCTTCGTCCTGGACGATGGACCAGGAGCCCTTGGCGCGCAGCAGGGCCACCCCGTCCGCGCCGTCGGAACCCATGCCGGTGAGCACCACGGAAACCGCGCATCCTGGACAGATTTCGGCAACCGATTCGAAGAGCACGTCCACGGAAGGCCTGCAGGAATGGAGCGGAGGATCGGAGCGGAGCGAGAGCCGGAGCCGTCCGTCCACGCCGCGCACCACCACCATGTGCGATCCCCCGGGAGCGATGTGGAGCGTGCCGGGCTCCAGGACGCGGCCTTCGGTTCCTTCCACCACCTTGAGCGCGGAATCCCTGTCCAACCGCTCGGCCAGCGAGGCGGTGAACAGCGGCGGCATGTGCTGGACGCAGACGATGGGCAGCGGGAAGTTCGCCGGGAGCGCCGGAACCAGGACGTGGAGGGCGTTGGGACCTCCCGTGCTCACGCCGATGGCGACAAGCTCCGGATGGTTCGGGGGCTTCCGTGCGGATGCGAGCGCGGGCTTGGCCGGCCCAGGTCCCGGGCGCGGCGTCAAGCGGGCGGTTGGTCCCGGCGGATCCTGGAGCATCCCCACCGCCGGGGAGGGAGCCCGGGCCGGTGGCATGGAATCGGAAGGGGTGGGAAGCGCAGGATCTGGCTTGATCCTGCCGAGCCTGGGGGGAGTGGCGGCCTGCGCCGCCTCCTGCCGACCCAGTCGGCGGCGATGGCGGGCAGCCGCCAGCTCCAGAAGGGGAAAAATGCCGGCGGACAACGCGGTGAAACTCTCCGCGGGATTTTCGCCTTGCGGCTTGGGGACGAAGTCCAGGGCGCCAAGGGACAACGCCTGCATGGTGAGGCCGGTTTGGCTGGGGTCCAGGCTCGACAGCATGATCACGTCCACGTCGGCGAAGGTCTTGCGGATCCGCCGGAGGGTTTCGATCCCGTCCAATACCGGCATGGATACGTCCAGGAGGACCAACTGGGGTCGTTTCTCCTGGATGGCGGCCAGCGCCGCCATGCCGTCGCCCGCGGTGCCCACGAGATTGGCCTTCGGCCAGCCGCGCAGCACGCGCGAGAGGATCATGCGGTAGGTGGGCGAATCGTCCACGACCAGGATGTCGAGTGGTGTCTCCGGCGAGGTTTCCGGCATAGGGACCGATCCTACCATGCCGCTTCCATTCGCGCCAGAGAGGTGGTATCTTCCTTCGAGTAACCTGTCCGCTTCCGGGATCTTGTGCTTTGACCTGTTATCCCTTTTCGTCCGGCCCGGACCTGATCGGCTAGAGGATGCCTGCCTCGTGCGGGAACCTCGAATCGGTTGGCAAGGCCAATCTTTCGATGGAGAGGATCAAAGAAATAGCCCGGTGTAAGTCGGCAGGTTTTCTTTTTCCGCGCATCGCGGCGCGGCTTCCGATGCACGGGGGCGTCGCCGCGGCCCCCGTGACCCAGCGAAGGCGGCGGCGGAGATTTCTCCCCGAACTAGTTCTGCAGGGTCCGATGGATGCCGACCGTCTTTATCTGATTCAGGAAGTGGAGCTTGTTCGCTTCCTTGAACCAGCCGAAAACGCGGATGAGGTAGACGCCGGATGCGGTCTCGCGGCCTTGGCCATCCTTGCCGTTCCATCCCAGCCAGATCTCGTAGTTCCCCCGCAGGTCGCGCTGGAGAACTCCCGACGACACCAGATCGGCGAGCTTCGGCAGGTCTTCGCGCAGCACCTGCACTCCCAGGTTGTCGTACACGTAGATTCCCAGGTTCTCGGGAATGCGGTTCAACCGCAGGACCACCCCGCTGAAACGCGTGTCCAGTCCTCCGGGCGTCGGTCCTTGGGCGGCCACCCATTGCGTGGTTTGGGTCGGATCCGCATGGATCAAGAGGGTGACGGCGGGTTCGTCGGGCGGAGTGGAGCCCGTTCCGATACCAACCACCGGATGTGGAATCAGCAGGGTGAGCATCGCGGGTGACTGACCCCACGCGATGGGAGTCCACCACGCGAGTTCGCCCGGAGCGTTTCCCGCGGTGTCCGACAGCGCTCCCGAAGGTTTTGCGGCGATGCGCAGGGAGTCGTCGGGTCGGATCCCGTTGTTTTCCGACAACAGGAACGACACCACCTTCTGGTCGGGTGTCGGAGTTGGCGGGGTGGCCAACGGCACCAGGCTGTTCCCCAAGCTGTCGAGGCCGGGATGTCCGGTGGACACCCACGGGCCGGCCCCCTTGACCGTCACTGGTTCCGAGAAGGTCGCGACCAGGGTGTCAGGAGTGGTTCCGGTGACGGAAAACCGGT
>CAYXXL010000398.1:0-2821 GCA_964469025.1 uncultured Fibrobacteria bacterium | reverse complement strand
TCTCGCCCCCTCGGTTTGGATCAAACGAAGCGTCATATTGCCTGAGACGGGGGGGTGTCCAGCACGCTTCCGGAGGGAGTGGCACCCGCGGCCTGTGGAGTGGTGTAGAACCGGGATCGCGATGGCAAGAGTTGGAAGACGCTGTCGTAACTGGTCTCCTCCACGGAAACGGAGCTGGAAGACAGATATCGGCTGGTCCGAAAGGGCAGGGCGGGACGGCTTTGCGCGTCATCGTAGGAGATGTCCTGGCTGGCCTGCCAGGCACCTCCTAGCCAGATGCGCTGCCGTGCGGGCCGCATGAAAGGTGTTGCGGTGGCGGACAAATGCCAGTCCTGGTATTCCGTGGAATCCCCCACCAAGGTCGAATCCGTGGCGTTGAAACTGGTGGAACCGCTGGGAACGTCCCCCTTGCGCATCAGGCGTTTGCTCGTCTGAACGCCCAACCTGTAGAGACTGTCGGTCAAAAACTGCGGATTCGGATGGGTATTCTCCACGATGACCCGCAGACTTCCGCCGGGAAGGCCCGTGTCCTTGACGACGGACGTGTCCCGTGTGATGTTCCAGAATTCGCCCAAGTTGCGATGTTGGATTCCATACTGGGTGGCAACCTCCGGACAAGTGAACGAGTACGGCGGCAAATTGGGTAACTGCGTCAATCGATTGTTCAAGGTATCAGACAGATCTTTGGGACACACCCGTTCGCGCACGACACTTCCATTCCCGTCATAGTCCCAAGCGGTGATCTTCGGATCGAAGGAAGCTGAAATTCCTCGACTTTCGATCTTCGCGATCTTCTGGTCGCCGTTGTATACGTACTGGGTCCGCAGCATCCCCGGCGACCCGGCGCCATGGTACTCGGCAATCAGTTGGAACCTGCTGGTCTGGAACTCCAGGCTGTCGATGAACTTGTCGGTGTCGTGTACTGTGCCGTTGATGCGCTGGACCGTGGTCATCCCCTGAAAACCCTGGAGTTTGAGGTTGATGTTCTTGGACTCCAACATGGGAGCGAAGTTGTACCAGTCCGTGGTTTCGCTCTGTCTCCACGGACGGTCCGGATTCACGACATAATCTGGCTGCTGGAGAAGCGTGTGGACGGAGGTCCGCAGGCCCTGCGGTCGGTTGACGCCCCAGCCGTCGTAGGTGTAGTCCCGTTCCAGGAAGTAGTTGGTCGAATCCCGATCCGGATAGTCGATGGAGGTTCCCACGAACCCGTCCAGGGTCGTGTTCCTTTGGCCAGGATAGGAGAAGACGGAACGGCTGCCATTGGCATAATCCACAGAGACCAGGTCCCCGTTGGAAAAGCTGAACCGAGTGGTGTCGATCTGGTTCGGGGAGATCCGATGGGCTTCCCAGTTCAGCACGCGAGTGGAGTCGTTCACGTCGCCCACCTTGCCGCTGTACTGGATGTAAGTGTGGAATCCGGTGTTCGACCAGACCGTGTCCACGCCCCTAGAGAGGACTCCGCTGGAATTCAGGATTCCGGAGATGATGTTGTCCCCTGCGACTTGGGCACCCCGGCCGGTCCTGGCATCCCAAGCCGCTGTCAGATGATGTTGGGCATCCCGATTCACCAGGACGGAATCTCCAGTCGGATAGCGGATCTTCGAGGGGACTGCCCAATAGGCGTGGTAGCCGATCTGGTCCTGGACCAATCCCTTGTCCTGGGAGCCTGACCCGAACACAGCCTGGGTCCCATCGGGCTCCTTGAGGAGGTAGAAGCCTGTGGTGTCCAACGCCCGGCTCGAGTCGAACGCATGCTGCGTCGGAAGGGTTCCCAGATTTTCCGAATCTGGAACGGCGAGAGGAAGACAGTAGTAGATCTGCCGATGGTCGGCGTTGGAAAGGGCCACATAGGTCACCCAACGGCGACCGTTGGTCGTGCGGGCGGAATCATCGGAGAGTATGAACCGGGATGCTCCCCCATCGGATCCGACCAGTTGTAGGTCAGGCATCGGATGACGGGATTCTGCCACCGTCTGAAGGACGCTGTCCGTGCAAGATCCAGACCGACAGGGCGTTGAGACAACGTGCCAAGCCTTCCACTGGCGAAAGAATTTCGGCTGTGCCTTCTGCAACTGGGCATCGTGGTTGGTCCCGATCATCCCCACATAACCGTTCACCCCCAATGCCCAGGGATTCACGTTCACGAAACCCACGTCGAAAGTCTTGGCCCAATCGGCCTGCAAACTGATGTAAAGCTGGGTCATCTGGATGGCCGCCGCTACGGCCACGCCAGCAACCCCTCCCGCAACGCCACCACCAACGATGTTGGCGACCAAAGTCTGTCCCACCATGGTGCCCACTTGCCAAGCGGCATCGTCTGGAGTCTCGTTCCCCGACGCCACGTTGTAGGTCATGTCGGCAATGGACAAGAAGGGGACTCCAACGGTTCCGGCAACCTGATTCAACTGCACGACCGCTTTGTTGAGGTCGGTCTGGGCTTGCAACTCGCGCCCTTCGGTGTTCGCGAGATCGAGTTGGCGTTGGAGCACGAGGAACGTCGTCGAGGTCCCGGCGGTGAAGCGCCGCTGCTCGGATACGAGGACGCGCGCGGCCGCAACGCGCGCCGCCGCCGCCGCTGCCAGCCGGTACTGCGTTTCGCGCAAGGTTTGAATCGCGTTCGTCGCTTCGATGCGGACCCGCTGCAGCAGCGCGAGTTCTTGAACCGCGACTTGCTTCGCCTGTTCGTCGGCGATCGCGTAATCGGCCTTGGCCGTGCGGTTGCGGAGCGGGAACTGCAACGTCAACGAGACCGAGTACGTCGGATAGCGGAAATCGATGGAGTTCTGCCAGGCTTGGCCGAGGCCGCCGGTTTGGTAGG
>CAYXXL010000397.1:0-2862 GCA_964469025.1 uncultured Fibrobacteria bacterium | reverse complement strand
CATGAATTTCGAGGCGCAGGTCTATGTGAAGAACTACGGAGGGACGCAAGTGGTCGAAGGAGCCAACATCCGCGTGACCAACGCCGACTCGGTGGATGTGATCTTCGCCGCCACAACGGATTTCAACGCCTCCAACGCCGGCGGATGGCGCAGTGGTGCGCTCCCGCACGCACGCGTGGCCGCCCAGATCAAGAATGCCGCCGCCAAGACCTACCCGGCGCTGCTCGCCGCCCATGTCGCGGACTACCAGAATCTGTTCAACCGGTTCACTCTCGGCCTAAACGACAACGTCGACACGACCACGCCCACGGACATCCGCCGCAAGGCCTACCTTGCCGACAAGGGAAACGATCGCGGATTGGATGTCCTGTTCACCCAGTTCGGGCGGTACCTGCTGATTTCTTCCTCGCGCAATTCGCTTCCAGCCAACCTGCAGGGACTTTGGAACAACAGCGGCAATCCTCCGTGGAGGTCGGATTACCATTCGGATATCAACGTCACCATGAACTATTCCTCCGCCCAGGACATGAACCTGCCCGAGTGCTTCATGCCCTTCGTGAACTTCGTCCAGAATCAGCGTGACATCCGGCACAAACGCACACAGGAGAAGTACCCCGGCGTGCGGGGCTGGACCCTGCAGACCGAGACCAATCCCTTCGGCGGCAACACGTGGAACTGGAACAACCCTGGCAGCGCGTGGTACTGCAACCTCCTTTGGGACCATTTCCTGTTCAGTCGCGACACCGCCTACTTGCGCGATACCGCTCTGCCCATCATGAAAGAGGTGAGCCAGTTCTGGCAGGATCATCTGGTTCTGCGCAACGGGAAGCTCGTCACTCCGGATGGGTGGTCTCCGGAAAACACCGTCGGAATCGAGGCCGGCGTGTCGTACGACCAACAATGGATCTGGGATGTGCTGACCAACTATTCCAAGGCCGAGGGCATCGTCAACGCCGATCCGGTGTTCCATCGCGTCGTGGACAGCCTCCTGAAGCTCCTCGACCCGGGCCTCCGGATCGGAGCTCTTGGCGATTTGCAGGAGTGGCAGACCGACAAACAGGGTGAGTTGTACCATCGGCACCTCTCCCACCTCGTCGGGCTGTTCCCGGGTTTCCAAATCTCCCCGTTCGTGGACGCGAAGTATGCAAATGCCGCCAAACAGGCTCTGATCCGGCGTGGCGACGGGAGCACGGGCTGGAGCAGCGTGTGGCGAGCCGACTGCTGGGCTCGGCTGCTGGACGGAAACATGGCCTACCACCAGATGGGGCTGCAGATGACAAAATTTGTTTTCAGCAACCTCCTCGACAATTGCAACAACGTTTTCCAGATCGATGGAAACCTGGGCTGGCCCTCGGCCGTGTCCGAGATGCTCCTGCAGTCGCACAACGGATTCCTCCATCCCCTGGCCGCGCTGCCGGACGCCTGGCCCGACGGCCAGGTGAGCGGGTTGCGCGCCCGAGGCGATTACACGGTCGGCATCAGATGGGCGGGGAAGAAGGCGACGAGCATCACGGTCCATGCCGGCAAGACGGATACGTGCGTGATACGCACGACGGCGAAATCCGCTGTCTACCTGCAAGGGACACCGTATCCATACAAGGCGTCCGGCGACACTCTGGTGACGTTCCTGGCTACGGCGGGACAGACTTACGAAGTCGATCTCGGAAATGCTGGAATTTCGACCGCGGCGCCTGAGGGGGCGCGTCCGGTGTTGCGGCTCTCTGGCCGGGAAATTTCCATCTCCGGACTGCAGCCTGGCACCTACACAATGACCCAATACGGGTTGGACGGATCCGTCGTGCATTCCTCGGCACGGCAATGGCCCGAGACATCGACAATCCACGTCAGCGGCGCGCCAGGGCTGTATGCCTTCCGACTGCGGTCTGGTGGCCAGGAGGTAAATCAAATGTTCTTCGTCGGGAATTAGCGGAGAGAGCTGGGTGGAATTTCACAGCAATTCTTCCTGATGTGTCCTTTGGTCTCGACGGACCATCCGACTGCTTCCAGTCCGTGGAGTCCCCCCGCGCCGGGGACGGCGGCTTTGAGTACCCAACAGGCCGGGAACGTGTCCGTGTCGGGCACCAATGAGATCGTGATGTCGGGCCGCGCGCCTTGGGACGCACGAGCGACCCCGGTGGTTTGGGACCCGACCCGAGGTATGAAGTTCGAAGCGCATCTGCGGATCCGCACCAGCGGGGGAGCGGTGGCCCTGCGCTCCCCTCGTCCTGGACCAGCGGCAATGTGTTGGGGCTGCGGGCGCGCGGCGGCTACGAAGTGGACATTTCCTGGAGCGCCAACGCGGTCACCAAGGCGACCATCCGTTCCTACCAGGGAACCACCCCCAACGTCCGGATCAAGGGACAGCTGGTCGCCCTGCCCGATCCGAGGATCACCGTCCAGTACGTGACGACCGGGATCGCTCCGATGGCTTCCACGTCGCTGGATTCGAAGGTGAAGGTGCTGGTCCAAAGTGGTCGGTACCGGGTCGAAAATCCGTATCCAGGCGCGTACAAGGCGAGCCTCCTGGACCTGCAAGGTCGGGTGCTGGGTGCCTCTGCCGGGAATGGACCAGGCGTGTTCGAAATCTCCGCGCCCATCGGGAGGTCCGGGCCCGTGATCTTGGATCTGGAAGCTGCCCATGGTCTCGCCCGGGTGGGACGGATGCTTCCCCTCATCGAGAAGTAGAGCGGAAACTCGGCCTTTGGCCACAAGTTTGCTCTACCATCTATAGGGAGCGGAAGCGCTGCGTCCAAAAGATTGCAGGAATCTGCGGCGTTGAAGAAAAGTCAACGGATTTTCCCTTTGTTGTTGTCTTCGCCGGGTGCGGTGTACGCGGCGCCCATAGGTTCGGGGTTGCGAAAG
>CAYXXL010000396.1:0-2864 GCA_964469025.1 uncultured Fibrobacteria bacterium | reverse complement strand
ATCTTTGGTCGACGCTTCGATGCCCAGACGTGCATCCCGCCCGTCCGGCTGGTGGCCCGAAACAGGGAAGTCGAAGCATCGAAGTTCTGAATCCAGGAGACCGCGATCGAATCCGCCCTGACACCGGAGCCCCTGACCGTCGAAGTCATCACGCGCCTGGTCCGCGGCCTGGAACATCTGGCCCCATGGGGTCTGCGCAAGGCCGTGGAGCGCGACCGCAAGGCGGACGACGCCACCCGCCCCCCGCATGCACGAGCCGACCGCGAGACCTTCCGATTCTTCGAGCTGGACGACGACCAGCCCGCGCGCCTGGAAGAACTGGTGCCCGGCGAGGAAGTCGCGACTCCCCTGGGGCCGGTGTGGCTCTCGCTGCGCCCCCTGGACACCTTCTGGCAGCCGTTGCCGGAATTCCCGGAAGCCGATCCCACCCGCCTCTGGTTCGACATCGAGACGCAGGGGGGGCGGGGGAATCCCGGCTTCCTGTTCGGTGCCGCCTACTTCGACAAGGGTCGGTGGTGGCTGTGGCAGGCGCTCGCGCGGGACCCGTCCGAAGAACCGGCGCTCCTGTACCTGATCACGGACCTACTGCGAGAGCGCCCGCGCCTGGTCAGCTATTCGGGCTCCAAGAACGACTGGCCCTTCCTGGCCTCCCGCTGGAGCCACCACAATTTGCCCATTCCCACCCACGCCGACCACCTGGACCTCTTCGATCCTGCCCAGACCCTCTACCGGGGCGTGCTCCCGTCGTGCCGTCTCCTGACCCTGGAAAACCACCTCTGCAACCGTTGGCGCGAGGCGGACCTCCCCTCGGGCTTCATCCCCATCGCCTACCTGAAGTGGCTGGACGATGGCGACGGTCGCCTGATGGCGCAAGTTCTACAGCACAACGCGCTGGATGTGGTGTGCCTGCTGGAACTGGAGCCCTACCTGACGGTGGAGGCATGCCCGCTACCCCTCCGGGCGGTGCCAGTGGTTCCGCCAGCGGCGCTCCTTGGCACTGTGTAGCGCCGCCTACGCCTGTCTCATCGCCCGCAGAGGCCCCCCCTCGGCGATTGATGCGGGTGCGCGACTCGAAGAACCTGTCCTACCCCGTTGGAGGCGAACGAGGAAGTCGAGGTCGCATGGCTCTCCGTACCCACCGCCGCAGCGCAACCTGCGAAGCCGGGGCAACGGAAAAAACCTCCCGGGGACCGACTGAGTACCTTCCATAGTCCATGGACGCACTCACGACCGCCTTCACCAGCCATTCGCGCCACTTCGACGACTTCCGCTGGGTGTATCCGGTCCTTTCCCGGCGTTCGGGCGGTCTTTCCATCGGGGTGAACCTCAACCCCGACAAGGCCTGCAACTTCGACTGCCCCTATTGCCAGGTGGACCGCCGCGGTCCCGCCCCTCCCGCGGAGGTGGACCCGATCGGGGTGGAAGCCGAACTGCGGGAAATGTTGGGACGCGTGGCCGCCACCGGTCTGGGGGAGGTTTTTCCGGGAGTTCCCGCCGAGCAAAGGAAATTGTCCGACGTCGCGCTTTCCGGAGACGGAGAGCCCACCATGAGTCCCGAATTTCCGGAGGTTTGCCGCCGCCTGTCCCAGGTGCGCGAGGACTGGATCGCTTCGGGAGGCACCGCGTTCCGGCTGGTTCTCATCACCAATTCCACCCTGTTGGACCGGCCTGCCGTGATCGAGGGGTTGGGTGTCCTTTGCCATGGCGGCGGTGGGGAGGTCTGGGGAAAGCTCGATGCGGGAACGGAGTCCTTCCATCGGAAGGTGAACGTCACCAGGGTTCCGCTCTCCAAGGTGTTGGACAATCTCGCGGCCACGGTCACGCTTTTCCCCCTGCGCATCCAAACCCTTTTCTTCGAACGCTCGGGCGAGAGCCCCGACGAGGCCGAGGTGGACGCCTGGCTCGGGAATTTGGAAACCATCCAGCGCCACGGCTCCTTGCTCGGGGTGCAGCTCCACACCGTGGCCCGAGCCACGGCAGTTCCGGGATGCAAGCCGATGTCCGTGGAATGGCTGACGGAAGTCGCCAACCATGTCCACTCCAGGACAAATTTGGATGTCGAGGTCCACTCCGGGGTCGAAAGCGGTACTTTCGCGGGAGATTGATCTCTGCGAACGCCAAAATCCCTGTTGAGCATCTACCGGACCTTTTTGTCCGATTTGTATTTAAATTGGAGTTGTGCATCTTAGATTTGTCTAATCCATTGTTGCTGGAAAGGGGAAACGAGGACCATGTCATCCGAATCCGACTCCAAGATGATCACCGTCGACGCCACCGAGGCCGTGGCGATGGTGGCCCACAAGACCAACGAAGTGATTGCCATCTACCCGATCACTCCTTCCACCCCCATGGGTGAATTCTCCGACCAGTGGTCGGCCCAGAAGAAGCCCAACATCTGGGGCACGGTCCCGCTGGTGATGGAGCTCCAATCGGAAGGCGGCGCCTCCGGGACGGTGCACGGATCCCTCCAGACCGGTGCCCTCACCACCACCTTCACCTGTTCGCAGGGTCTGTTGCTGATGATCCCGAACATGTACAAGATCGCCGGGGAACTCACCTCCACGGTCTTCCATGTCTCCGCCCGATCCCTTGCCGCCCAGGGACTCTCCATCTACGGCGACCACCAGGACGTCATGGCCGTGCGCCAGACCGGCTGGGCCATGCTGTGCTCCAACAGCGTCCAGGAAGCCCACGACTTCGCTTTGATCTCCCAGGCCGCAACCTTGGAAAGCCGCGTCCCCTTCGTCCACTTCTTCGACGGCTTCCGCACCAGCCACGAAGTCAACAAGATCCTCCCTCTCTCCGACGAACAGATCCGTCGGTTCGTACCCGCCGACCTGGTGGCCGCGCACCGCCGGCGCGGA
>CAYXXL010000395.1:0-2866 GCA_964469025.1 uncultured Fibrobacteria bacterium | reverse complement strand
TTGGGAAAGGCCGGTCATGATGGCATGAGGAGCGTACCATACCCAGCCCTCCAGGTCCACCGCCCCATCCTGGCGGCAACGGACGTGCATCGACCTCCCCTCGAAGGGGACCAATTTCCTATCGGCATGTCTCCGAATCCGAAATTCCGGGGAAGGATCGCGGTGACGGAACAATTCGTTCCGATTTTGCCGGCATCTCGGATCGGTGATTGCGAGGTTTCCAAAGGAACTGCCATGTGGCACCATCCTCGCTTACCTTTTTCGCGTCTCGCCGAGACCGGGCTTCTCCTTCGAGGTGCCCTGAAACCATCGACACAAGGATCCAAGACCATGAAGAAGCTCTCCCTGATTCTCGCCGCCACCTTCGCCCTCGCCGCCTTCACCGTTGCCCAGGCCCAGGACTCCGCCGCCCCGGCCAAGAAGACCACCAAGAAGGTGAAGAAGGCCAAGAAGGCCAAGAAGGCCAAGAAGGCCGCCGACACCGCCGCCAAGTAAGGTTTCGGCGCGGATTTCCGCGCTGTCCGGGGACGGTCGCTTACGCGACCGTCCTTTTTTGTGGTTTCCCGCAAGGGCGAAAAATTTTTCGCCCTTGCACCGACGCGGCCCCCGCGCCCTGGGCCGATATCAGGGCATCTGCACCAGACGGATGGTGTTGTGCAACCGGGTCCCGAAGGGCTGGCTGTACAGGAACACGATCCGGTTTCCGGTGCCGGCGAGGTTTCGCGCCTGGATCTCGTCCAAAACCCGGGTGATGGCCTCGTCGCTGGAATTGGTGCGCGGCAGACGCATGGGAATGATGCCGTAGAACAGCGCCACTTGGCGGTAGATCTGCTCGTCGAAGCAGGCGGCGATCACGTGGGTGGAGCTGTGGAAACCTGCGATCTGCCGCGCGATCTCCATGGTGTGGCAGAAGATGGCGATGCAGGGAGCCTTGGTGTGCTCGGATAGGCGGACCGCACCGGCCACCACTTCCAGCGTCTGGTTGGAGATCTCGGGAAGGGTGGGAGGAGAATCGGTCACCGCCTCGGCACCGCGCAGGATCCGGTCCATGGTCTGGACCGCCTGGAGCGGGAATTGGCCGCCGGCCGTCTCGCCGGAAAGCATCACCACCTGGGCGCCTTCGAAGACCGCGTTCGCGACATCGGAGGCCTCGGCGCGGGTGGGCCGAGGGTTTCGTTCCATGGAATCCAGCATCTGGGTGGCCACCACGCAGAGCTTGGCATGGCGGTGGGCCAGCCGCACGGCGCGCTTCTGCAGGATGGGCACGGATTCGATGGGGCACTCGATGCCCAGGTCGCCGCGGGCGACCATGATGCCGTCGGAGAGGCGCACGATCTCTTCCAGGTAGGCGACCGCCAGGGGAGTCTCGATCTTGGCGATGATGGGGGGATCGGGCCAGCCGATCTCCGTCAGGTAGTCCCGCACCCGCTTGATGTCGGCGCCGTTGCGAACGAAGGAGACCGCCACCCAGTCGAGGCCCTGGTCGCGTCCGAACACCAGGTCGCGCTGGTCCTTTTCGGAAAGCACGTCCAGTCCGTTGTCGCATTCCGGTGTGTTCACGGACTTGCGCGGCTTGAGGAGACCGCCCGTCTTCACGGTGGTGACGATCTCCTCGCCTTCCACCCGGTCCACCGTCAGTTCCAGGTGGCCGTCGTCAAGGACGATGGCTTGTCCCGGCGGCACGAGCTGGTAAAGGGTCGGATGGCTGATCCCGATCTTGCGGGTGGCGGCATCGCCCTCGGTGGGAACCAGGTTCCACGTTTCCCCGACCTTGAGCTCGTAGCTCTTGGTGTCGGTGCGCACCTTCGGTCCGCAAAGATCCATGATCAGCGGGATGGCGAGGCCTTCCTCGTCGGCGACCTGGCGGATCTTGGCGATCCGGGCGGCGTGGTCGCTGTGGGTTCCGTGGCTGAAATTCAACCGGCAGGCGGTGACACCGGCCTGGAAAAGCTGACGCAGCATTTCCGGCGGATCGGAGGACGGACCTATGGTGGCGAGCATTTTGGTTCGACGGAGTTCCATGTCTTGAATGATAATTTGAAAACGACTTGAAAGACCCGGAGGTCCGAAAATGCCCAACGCCATCCGATCCCAACGCGCGCCCGCTCCCATCGGGCCCTACAGCCAGGCGATCCGAGCCGGGGATTTCCTTTTCCTCTCCGGCCAGATCCCGCTTTCTCCGGCCAGCGGGGACGTCGTGGGCACCACCGCCTCCGAACAGTCGGAACAGATCCTGTCCAACCTTTCCGCGATCCTCGAAGCCGCGGGGGCCTCGGTCGCCGATGTGGTCAAGACGACCATCTTCCTGGTGGACCTCTCCGACTTCGCCGCGGTCAACGAAGCCTACGGGAAATTCTTCGGACGCTGCGGACCGCCTCCCGCCCGCAGCACGGTTCAGGTCTCGGCCCTGCCCAGGGGAGTCCGCGTCGAGATCGAAGCCGTCGCCCATTTGACCGGCAAGTAGCTTCCCGCGATGCTCCAGGAGCGCTACGGTCGCTGCCGGATCCTCCGGCCCCTGGGCCAGGGAGGAATGGCGTCCGTGCATCTCGCGCAAGACCCGGTCCTGCGCAGGGTCGTGGCCGTCAAGATCCTCGGGGGCGAACTGGGCGCCCAATCGGACCGGTCCGGCGCTTCCACGACGAGGCCACATGCATCGCCCGGCCGGGCGGCCCGAACGTGGTGGCGGTGCACGACTTCGGGCGTCGGGTGCGATAGACGTGTTCGCCCGCGGGCGCAGGTGCCGGTTGGTACCTTTCCGCCCAGATCCACATCGGTCGCCACACTCGGAGGAATCATGCAGAAGGACGCTCCAAAGGTCGGGGAAACCAGGGCCATCATCCACACCAATCGGGGCGACATCGTCGTC
>CAYXXL010000394.1:0-2879 GCA_964469025.1 uncultured Fibrobacteria bacterium | reverse complement strand
TGTGAATTCAGTGGCCTTCGCGCCGGACGGAAACACGCTGGCCTCCGGTAGTTCGGATACAACTATCAAACTTTGGGACGTGAACCCGAGCGCTGCAAGCTACGGCGTCTGCCTGCAAACGCTCCCCAATGGCGGCTCCCTGGTGGCCTTCGCACAGGCCCTGGGCCGGATCCGCGACCTGATCGAACGGAAGTTCCCGGACAATCCTCCCTCCCTGAAGCCTCTCCAGCAGTTGGTGGAGGAGAAGGCCAAGGCGACCAGACCGGTCGCGTTGGCCGCCCCGGCCCCCGCGAATCCGACATCCAGCTCCGGTTCCCACGCGGCATCGTCCTCGGGGCCGGCCCCGACGGTGGCCGATGGCGCCTCCAAGGGCGACCTGATGATGGTGTTGCAGAAGATCGCCCTGCAGATGTCCGCGTCCGACCCGGCCAGTCCGGTGGGCTGGAAGCTCCTGCGCGTCTGCCGTTGGCAGGAATTGACGGCGCTTCCCAAGAACGAAGGCGGGAAGACGGCCTTCGCGGCTCCGAACCCGGCTCGGGTCTCCTTCCTGGAGGGCCTGTTCGCCCAGAAATCCTGGGGAACCATCCTGGAGAAGTCCGAGACCATCTTCACGGAGCCGGGTCTCCATCTTTGGCTGGATCTGCAATACTGGGTGGTGGAGGCCCTGGTGGGCCGGGGACAGGAGCCCTGCGCGGATGCGGTGCGGGGAGAACTGCGGGGCCTGCTCAAGAGGGTTCCCGGTCTGGTGGACCTCAGGTTCAGCGACGGCTCGCCGGTCGCTTCCGTCTTGACCCGGGACTGGCTGGACCAGATCGCGCGGGAAGGCGGCGGGGGGCCGGCCCGATCCGCCGCCGCCCGCGAAGACACGCTGGAAGCGGACCTGCAGGCCGCTCGGGAACTGGCCTCCTCCGGCAGGGTGGCCGACGCACTGGATCTGCTCCAGGCGGGTCTCCTCTACGGCGACCTGCGTTCGCGCACCGTCAGGCAGTTGGAGATCGCCCGAACGGCCCTCCTGGGCGGCAAGATCCGTCCCGCCCTGTCGGTCTCGACGGAAATCGCCGACCGGGCCGAGCGCCTGGACCTGGGGGCCTGGGAACCGTTGCTTGGCCGGGAGATCATGGAGGTCCATCTCAAGGCCCTGAATGCCGCGCTGGAGGCGGGAATCGGGGCGTCGGAGGTCCTTTTGGCACGGCGCGAGGCGCTGGCCACCAGGGCAGGATCCACGGACCCGGCCCTCCTTGCCAGATTTGAATTCTAATCTTTAGCCACAGTCCCAATCCACTCCCCTTCAGCGAGGTCAGCCATGGCAGGCACGAGCTTCCAAAACGAGATTCCTCCTGCGCGCGTGAACATCCAGCTCAACGTGGACAAGGGCGGCGCCCAGAAAAAGGTCGAGCTTCCCCTCAAGCTGCTGGTCCTGGGGGACTTCACGCAGCGCAAGGACGACACGCGCGTCTCGGAGCGCGAGAAGATCAACATCGACAAGAACAACTTCGACCAGGTGCTCGAATCCCTGGACCTGGGCGTCAAGACCGTGGTGCCCAACAAGGTCAGGAACGACGGCTCCGACCTCGCCGTCGACCTCAGGATCAAGAACATGAAGTCCTTCGAGCCGTCGGAAATCGTCAAACAGGTGCCGGAGCTCTCCAAGCTGATGGCGGCCCGCAACCTGATCCGCGACCTGGGCTCCAACCTGCTGGACAACCGCGAGTTCCGCAAGCGCATGGAGGGAATCCTCAAGGACAAGTCCGCCATGGAAGGCATCCTCGCCGAACTGGACAAGGTCGCCCCCGAGAAAAAGGAAGGTTGAGGGAATCATGTCGACGGAAAACAGCCTCCAGTACATCTACGAGACGATCAACATGGACCTGCCCTCGCAGGAAGTGGACATCGCCGAATACTCCGACGCCGGCTCGCTCTTCGAGCACCAGGCCAACGAGAGGATGGGCGCCGCGCTGCGCGTGTTCATCCGCAGCGTCGTGGAAAGCTCCACGTCCATCGAGAAGATCGACCGCGCGACCATCGAGGCGCAGGTGGCCTTCATCGACAAGATGATCTCCGCCCAGCTCGACGAGATCGTGCATTCGGATCCGTTCCAGAAGCTCGAGGCGCAGTGGAAGCAGCTCAAGTTCCTGGTCGACCGCACCAACTTCAAGAAGAACGTCAAGATCGAGATCCTCAACGTCTCCAAGCAGGACCTGCAGGAGGATTTCGAGGATTCGCCGGAGATCATCCAGTCCGCGCTCTACAAGCACGTCTACGTGGACGAATACGACACCCCGGGTGGCGAACCCTACGGAGCCCTGATCTCCAGCTACGAGTTCGACTCGGGCTCGCAGGACATCGGACTCCTCACGGACATCTCCCACGTCTCCGCCGCGGCCCACTGCCCCTTCGTGGGATCCGTCGGGTCCAAGTTCTTCGGCAAGGGAAGCGTCCACGAGCTTCCCAAGATCGACGACCTGGAAAGCTACCTGGACCGCGCCGAATACATCAAGTGGCGCGGCTTCCGCGACTCCGAGGACAGCCGCTACGTGGGCCTGGTGCTGCCAAGGTTCCTGCTCAGGCTTCCCTACGATCCCGAGAACAACCCGGTCTCCGACTTCCACTACACGGAATCCGTCATCGGCGCGGAACACGACAAGTACCTGTGGGGGAACGCGTCCTTCGCGTTCGCCGCCAACATGGTCCGGTCCTTCGTGGACAACGGGTGGTGCGTCCAGATCCGCGGTCCCGAGTCCGGCGGCAAGGTGGAGGACCTTCCCATCCACACCTTCGACGTGGGCAAGGGCACCCAGTTGAAGATCCCCACCGAGATCCTGATCCCGGAAACCCGCGAGTTCGAGTTCGCGAACCAGGGGTTCATCCCCTTCAGCTAC
>CAYXXL010000393.1:0-2887 GCA_964469025.1 uncultured Fibrobacteria bacterium | reverse complement strand
GGGGTCCAGGTTCTCGATGGAGCAGATGATGACGCAATTGTCGGCCTTGTCGCGCATCACCTCCATCTCGAACTCCTTCCAGCCCAGGATGGACTCCTCGATGAGGACCTCGGTGGTGGGCGAAAGGGCCAGGCCGTTGGAACAGATGCGCTCGAATTCCTCGTCGTCGTAGGCGAACCCGCCACCCGCGCCGCCCATGGTGAAGGCCGGCCGGATCACCACCGGATACCCCAGCTTGTCGCGGGTCTTGCGCGCTTCCTGCATGGTGTGCGCGACCTCCGAGGCGGCGCTCTCCAGCCCGATCTTTTCCATGGCCGCCTTGAAGAGCTGGCGGCTCTCGGCCTTTTCGATGGCGCTGGGGGTGGCCCCGATCATCTCCACCCCGAATTCGTGCAGGACCCCGCGGCTGGCGAGTTCCATGGCGCAGTTCAAGGCGGTCTGTCCGCCCAGCGTGGGCAGGATGGCGTCGGGGCGCTCGGCGGCGATGATGGCGGCCACCGCATCCGCTGTGATCGGCTCGATGTAGGTGCGGTCGGCGGTATCGGGGTCCGTCATGATGGTGGCTGGGTTCGAGTTCACCAGGATGACGCGGTATCCCTCTTCCTTCAGCGCCTTGCAGGCCTGGGTGCCGGAGTAGTCGAATTCGCAGGCCTGCCCGATCACGATGGGTCCGGACCCGATGATCAGGATGGACTTGATGTCGGTGCGCTTGGGCATTGGTAACGTCTCCGGCGTGAAAGACCGACCGGAGGAACCCCGCTGGGCGGCCTGATGGAATCGGGCCGCGTCGAGCGACCCGGGCCAGTTTAGAAAAATCCAGGCCAGTGGTTGTGAAATGGCTCCCGCCCTGGTAGGGCGGGCGGGGGGTAGGTTGGATCCGGGCGTTTCGAGGTCCGTACATCATCGGCAGTTGGAATGGGCGCCCCCGGGGGGGTGGGGGGGGGGTGGCCGTACGTCGGGGGTCGCAGGTGCAGGAAATTCGCTGCGGGGCCGTTCCATCGGTCTTGCTTGGTGGCTTGGCTCGATCGTTGTTGCACTGGTTCGACAATGCCCAAATCCTTCTTTCCCAGTTGCATCTCCCTGCTCGGTTGCCTGGTGTTCCAAGCATGCGACGACATCACCTACCACGACATGGTGCTCCAATCCGCATCCCGAATGCCTCTGCCCATCGGGCCGGTGCATGTACCACCAAGGGACACCGACGCATCCTTCCAAGCGTCCTTCGCCGTCTCCCAGGGGCGTGGAGGGAACGCGCCGATCGCGCTCACCTCCTCGGGAGCATCGGACCAGAACCTCACCGAAGTGGATGGCCCCGCCGGTTTGACCATTGGCCCCACCCAGCTTTCGGGCTGTCTCTCCATCTTCCCGTCGGAACACATCCGACTGGGGGCGGGAGTGGAAGGATCCAGTCAGGGGTCCGCGGGTTGGGTGGAGTTGGGGTTGCGATTCGGCCGCGAGTTGAGCGTGGAAACCTTCGCGGATTTCGGAAAGGTGAAGGTCCGATCGCAGGTCTCTTGGGAATTCCAGACGAACGATCCGGAGGATGGTGGCAGCACACCCTCTTCGCAGCAGAATTCATCCTCTTCGGAAAACGAGGATTTCTACAGATTCGGCTTCCATGTCGCCCGGCGCGCGGGAGGTCCTTGGGCGGAACTCCAGATCACGAACACCGGGTTGTTCGAGTCGCCCAGAACGAGCGAGGATGGGTCGACTCCAAGCAGCGCTTGGGGCACGACTTTTCTCACCGCAGGTGCTGGCTGGGCCCAGCCGACTTCCATGGGCACCTGGATCGCCTTCGTGCGCGCCACGAACACCGGTGTTCGCTGGATCCCGCAAGCTGGGCTCCAGTGGACAGGCGAGATCGGTCTGACTCGCTGAAGGCGATCCGGACTAGACGGACCAGATCACTTCGCCGCGGGAGCGGTGGCCAGGATGAACTCGGCGGAGATGTCCACCTTCACCTCGTCGCCCACGACGCCGGGGAAGCTCGTGATGCCGTAGTCGGAGCGCTTGATGGTGAACGAGCCCTCCAGGCCGATGCGGGTGTTCTTGTAGGGATCCACCACCGGGCCGTTGGCCTCGTAGGGGACCTCCACCTTCTTGGACACGCCGTGCAGGGTCAGGGTGCCTTCCAGGAAGAGCTTTCCGTCGCGGACTTCGGTCTTTTCGCCCTTGAAGACGATGGTGGGGAACTTCGCCACGTCGAAGAAATCGGCGGTGCGCAGGTGTTCGTCCCGCTTCTCGCTGTTCGTATTCACGGACGTCGCCTGGATGGTGACCTCCGGGACCAGGCTGGCCGGAGTCTTGGGATCGCCCGCGACGGATCCGTCGAGCTTGTCGAATCCGCCTTTCACCGTGCTGACCGCCAAGTGCTTGATGGCGAACTCCACGCTGGTGTGGGCGGGGTCCAGTTTCCAGGTCTGGGCCTGGGTCGCCACGGCCGCCAGGGCGAAAGCGAGCAGGGATTGGATCTTCATGGTTGGTTCTCCTTGTGGGTTGGATCGGTCGAGAGTGAATCTCAACTCTAAGGATCAATCTAGGGAGAAGAGATTGAAAAGGCAAGTACCAACGAAAATATTTGTACTCACTAAACAGTAAGTATTGTGTATTCATCGGTATTTTTGTAAGTTGTCACGATATGGATCCCCAGGATACACAAGTCCATCCGTGTCCCACGGAAGCCACCTTGGCGGTGATCGGAGGACGCTGGAAGGTCCCCATCCTTTGGAACCTGTTCGTCGGAACCTGTCGATTCGGAGAGCTTTCCCGAAAGGTGGGCGGTGCCACCCAGAAGATGCTCACCCAGCAGCTTCGCGAGTTGGAGGCGGATGGCCTCGTGCACCGCAAGGTCTATCCAGAGGTTCCGCCCCGCGTGGAGTATTCAGCC
>CAYXXL010000392.1:0-2888 GCA_964469025.1 uncultured Fibrobacteria bacterium | reverse complement strand
GTCGTCGTAGATGGTGAAGGCGTCGCCGTATCCCAGGTATCCGGCGTCCGAGCGCAGGATCCGGGCGCAGATGCCGTGGAAGGTGCCCATCCAATGCGGCGCCGACTGCCCCATCAGCTTCTCCGCCCGTTCGCGCATCTCGCGGGCGGCCTTGTTGGTGAAGGTCAGCGCCACGATCTCGCCGGGCCGGCGACCGAGGCCGCCGATCAGCCAGGCGATCTTCCAGGTGAGCACCCGGGTCTTCCCGGATCCCGCTCCCGCCAGGATCAACTGGGGACGGTCGTTCACGAGGACGGCTTCCGCCTGCGCCGGATTGAGTTCGGCGCGGATCCGCTCTTCCAGGGTCATTTCTTCTCCCTCAGGTGTCGGCTTGGGACGCCGCGATCACCTGTTCGATCGTGGTGAGGCCCTGGAGAGCCTTCTCCAGGCCGTCGCGCCGCAGGGTGATCATCCCGTGGGCCTTGGCGTAGTTCTTGATGACGTCCGAACTCTCGCGCCCCAGGATCATGGAGCGAAGGGCCTCGTCCGGAGCCAGGAGTTCGAAGATGCCCATGCGTCCGCGGTATCCGCTTCCCTGGCAGTTCTTGCAGCCCTTGCCGGCGAAGAACTTGGTGCCGGGGCGGATCCCCACCCGGATGAGCGTGTCGTCGGGGTAGATCTTCTCCTCGCGGCACTTGGGACAGATCCTGCGCACAAGCCGCTGGGCCAGCACGCCCTTCACGCAGCTGGAGACCAGGAACGGCTCCAGCCCCATGTCCAAAAGGCGCGTGAAGGCTCCCGCGGAGTCGTTGGTGTGGAGCGTGGAGAACACCAGGTGGCCCGTGAGGGCGGCCTGCACGGCCATTTCCGCCGTCTCCCTGTCGCGCATCTCGCCCAGCATGATGATGTCCGGGTCCTGGCGCAGGATGGCACGGATGCCGGCGGCGAAGGTGAAGCCCGCGAGGTTGTTGATCTGGCCCTGGCTGACGCCCCCGATGTTCATTTCCACCGGGTCTTCCATGGTCACGATGTTGACCTCGGGCGAGATCACCTTGCGGATGCAGGAATACAGGGTGGACGATTTGCCGGATCCCGTGGGACCGGTCACCAGGATGATCCCGTCGGGGAGGTTGATCATCTCCTCGAAGACCTTGTACATGCGCGGCGCGAACCCCATCTTCTCCAGGGCGATGTTGTTCGCGTTCGGGTCCAGGATCCGCATGACGATCTTCTCGCTCACCCCGCGCTGGCGCAACATGGTGGGGAAGGAGCTCACGCGCAGGTCCACTTCCTTCTGGTTGTGCCGGATGGTGAAGCGCCCGTCCAGGGGCTTTCGCTTCTCCGCGATGTCCATGCTCGCCAGCACCTTGATGCGGGAGATGATCTGCGACATCAGCTTGGCGGGGATCTGGGGCTTCTCGATGAGGTCGCCGTCCACTCGGTAGCGCAGTCGGAGATGGTTCTCCTGCGGCTCCAGGTGGATGTCGGAGGCGCCCAGGGCGACCGCCTCGTTGATGATGATGTTCACGATCTTGACGACCTGGCGGCCTTCCTCGTCGGCGAGCTGCTCCTCCTCGACCTGGTTCTTCACCACGTCGAGTTCCTTGTCGTCCCCGGCCAACCCCTGGAACATCTCCTGGAGATTGCTGCCGCTGGCGGTGGCGTAGACCCGGTCGATCGCGGCCACGATCTCCTTCTCCGTGGCGATCATGGGCTCCACGTCGTGGCCGGTCTTGAACTTGATGTGGTCCAGGGTGCGCAGGTTGGTGGGGTCCGCCATGGCCACCGTGAGCACGTTGTCCCGCTCGAAGATGGGGATCACCTTGTAGGAGCGGGCCATCTCCTGGGGCAGCAGCTTCACGATGGCCGCATCCAGGTTGATGTTTTCCAGGATCACGCGCTGCACGTCGATTTGCGCCGAGATCACGTCCAGCAGCTTGTTCTCCTCGATGAAGCCCTTTTCCACCAGGATCTTGCCCAGCTGCTTCCCGGACTTCTTCTGTTCTTCCAGCGCCTGGCCGATCTGCTCGTCGGTGATGAAGCCCTGGTCCACCAGGATCTCGCCGATGCGCTTTCGCTGGCCGGACAGCTCCAACTGCAAGCCGAGCACGCTCTCCAGGGTGTCCTGGGTGATGTGCCCCATCACCACGAGCACCGTCCCCAAGCTGGTGCCGGTCCTCTTGTGCTCCTCCATGGCCTGGTCCAGGATCTCCTGGTTGATCAGGCCTTGGGCGAGGAGGATCTCGCCGATCTTCTTCCTGCGTCGTCTCTGGGCCAATGGATTCCCGTGAAAAGTGAGTACAAGCAAGTTTAGCATCCGCTGGGCGGGGCCGTCCCATGCGGGAGCATCCAACTGGCGTTGGGCCGTTTCCAGGACCTTCCCAGACCAAACCACACCCATCACCAACCAGACCCACCTCACCCCCTCTCCAACAAGTGGAGAGGGGGCTCGCTTCGTTAGGCCGAAGGCCCCCAGAACCTCCACTCCTTGCGGACGATCAGCCGGGCTCCGGTGTCGAAGTTGAGCCAGGCCCAGGCCCAGGAGAACACGACGAAGACCCGGTTGCGCAGGCCGGTCAGGTAGAAGATGTGGATCACCACCCAGGCGAGCCAAGCCGGGAAACCCGACATCTGGAGCCAGCCCGACTCCAGGACCGCCTGGGATCTGCCGATGGTGGCCATCTGTCCCTTGTCCAGGTAGCGGAACGGCGTTCTGGGATTCCCCCGGAGTTCGCCCTTGATCAGGCGTCCCAGGTATTTGCCCTCCTGGAGCGCCGCGGGGGCCATGCCCGGAACCGGACTTCCGTCCTTCTTCCTGACCTGCGCCATGTCTCCGGCCGCGAAGACCTCGGGGTGTCCTTGGATGCTGAGATCGGGCTCCACGGCCACGCGGCCGACCTTGTCCGTCG
>CAYXXL010000391.1:0-2889 GCA_964469025.1 uncultured Fibrobacteria bacterium | reverse complement strand
CAGTTCGGCGCGCAGGAACAAGGCGAAGCAGGCCGCAGCTGCGCTGGCCAATCCGAAGATCACCAGTCCCCGCTCCCCGGAAATTCCCGGGAGAAGGTGAGATCCCACGAACCATCCCGTCGCTGCCAGGATCCACAGGATGGAGGCCAACGCCTGAAGGAACACGCCCACTAGGGAAACCTCCCAGTCCGTCAAATGTATGTTCGGTTCCCTTTCTTACCATTTTCAAGTCTGGACTGCAAAGCGGGAAGGAGCTGGTCGCATCGTGGGATTCCGAAGCATCACTGCTTGGTGGCCGCGCTCTAGGCTGCTTCGCCAAGTGCGCAAGGCGCTGGAGTCCACCGTCTCCTCCGCGCCACCACCTCGTTCCCTCCTCAACGGCTCGGGAGTGATCCTGGTCCCTGCGGACCCCGTGGAGGCGGCGCTCACGGCGTTGGCGGTCCGGGATTTCTGTCTCCAGCTCTCCTGCCCGGTGCGGCTGGCCGGTCCTCCCAGAAGCCTGCGCTGGATTCCGGACCAGCCCGGAACCGCTCCCATCGAGATTCCGGAAACCCTGGGGGGAAGGACGTTCTCGGAGTGGCTCGAATACCACCGAGCCCACCGTGCCGACTGGTGCCTCCTGGTCTCGCCGCACCCGACGGCGCTGGAGGAGGCTTGCCTGGCTTGGCTCGGCATGGGGACCCGTTTTGCCGCCTTTGGCGCGTGCCAGTCCAAGGCGGCGAACGTGCTGATCCAGACCGATCCGGAATCCTCCCTGGACAGCCGCACCCGCCGACTGTTGAGGGTTCTGCAGCCCGAATTGCCCGGTCTTCGGGATCGGCCCCCTTCCGCTTCCGGACCAGTCCTGGTGGAAGTTCCGCCCGATCTGCTCGAAAAGGGAGCCAGGTCCAGGGAATGGATCCGCAGGATCACGGAGATGGCGAACAAGCACCCGATCCTCCTGGCGCACTCGGAGGCCTTGCCCGAATCCATCCACGATCTTGTCCGCTCCTTCGGACCCAGGGTGGCCTTGGCGCACCTTTCTTCCGCGCACGAGGTGCAGGAACTCGCGAGAAGGAGCCGGAGATGGGTGGCATCGCGCACTCCCGCTTCGGCCCTGGCTGCCTTGGAGGGCTGCAACATCCACTTGGTGGGCCGATCGCACGGAGTGGACGACTTCCCCCATCCCGAGCGTTTGACGATTTCCGCTAAAATCGACCGGCTCGATCCGGACTCCTTGGTGTAGATTTAGCCGCTCCCGGGATGTAGCTCAGCTGGTAGAGTACCTGCTTTGGGAGCAGGTGGTCGCACGTTCGAATCGTGTCATCCCGACTCCGGTCTCGGGTTTAAATGGAAGCTTTCGTACCAGACCGGCTCCTCACAGCCCCTTAGGAGAACCCATGGCAGCCAAGGAAGAAGCTCTCGTCCTCAAATACCTCAAGAAGAATCCAGGTACGGAGGCGATGGATGTCGCCTTTGGAACCGACTTGGACGAGGCGATTGTCAAGGAAGCGCTCCAACAGCTTCTGTCCAAGAGACAGGTGTTGATGAAGGTGGACATCCGGGGTGTTTCGACATGGGTCGTTGGCGACCCTTCCAAGGCCGCGCCGGTCTCCAGACCCATTGTCGCCTCGGAGTCGACCCCACCCCCGCCGTTCGAACGACCCGCTCCTCCATCCCGCGTGGTGGAACGCGTGGTGGAAGAGTCCGAACCGGCCTCGGGAGGCACGGGCAAGGGCTTCGTGATCTTCGTCGCCATCCTGTTCGCGTTGATTTCGGTGGGTGCCTCGTGGTACTTGGCCGGGGTCCAGATCGAAGCGGCGAAGTCCACTTTCGACCGCCAGTTGAAAACCGCGCAGGACTCCGTGGGCTACTACAAGATCACCACCAACCAGCAGTTGGACGCCATCCGGCAGGACATCAAGAAGCTCCAGACACCGCCTGCTCCCCCGCCGGAGGAAAAGCCCGCCCCCAGCAAGAAGGCCAAGAAGAGCAAGAAGGGCAAGAAGAAGAGGTGAGCGGTGGCTCCTCGCTGAGCCTTCCGGTCGATTCCCTGAAAGAGCGCTTGGTCGCGGCACATCGCGATGGGGCGCATCTTGTTTTGAAGGCACCCACGGGTTCCGGCAAAAGCACCCGCGTTCCCCTCCATTTGCTGGACTCCGGCGCCCTCGGCGTGGTGTGGATGGTCGAGCCGCGAAGGCTCGCGGTCCGGACCCTGGCCAGATGGGTGGCAGGTGGGATCGGTGAGGAGCCCGGGGGTCGCGTCGGGTACCAGGTGCGATTCGACCGCAAGGTGTCCGATCGGACCAAGGTGCTCTTCCTGACCCCTGGCGTGGCGCTTCGATTGTGGGAAGATCCTGCGATCCGAGCCTCCGTTTCCGTCGTGGTGCTGGACGAGTTCCACGAACGCGGAGCGGAAGCCGATGCCCTGGCCGCCTTGGTGCTGCGAGATCGGCTGGATGGAAAGGGTGCGGCTCTCTGGATCCTGTCCGCAACCATCGACACCATCCCATTCGCCAGGTCGGCCGGCAGCCGCATGGTCTCGCTCTTCACCTGCGCCTTGCCGCCCTTGTCCGTGCTCCGCGACGTCACCCGTCCATGCGCGACATCGATGGTCAGGTCCATCGGCTTCGGAAACGACGGCCCCTGCTGGATGTGATGGTCGCTCACCAGCCGGAACGTGCCCCGCTCGGTGAACACCGTCGTCTCGTAATCCACCGATCCGTCGCGGAAGTGGAAGTCCAGGCGCGCCGTCACCGTGTTGCCGCGCGCCACCTGCGACAGTTCCCCGGCTGCCAACACCTGTCCATCCCGCCCGCGCAGCGCAAGAAAGCCGTGCAATGTTCCTTCCACGTGGCGCACCGGAACCGGTTGGGCTGCGCCTGGTCGGCTTGCGCAGAGCGAATCCGC
>CAYXXL010000390.1:0-2919 GCA_964469025.1 uncultured Fibrobacteria bacterium | reverse complement strand
CGACGGCGCGCTGGTAGAGGGATTCGGGACCGGCCAGGTCGAACCGCGAAGACAAGGTCGCCTCCAGTCCGGCGAGCCAGGGCTGGAGACCCACGAACAGCACGATGGCGCCCACGAGGAGCCGTTCGTAGTGGCGGGCCCTGCGCCAGATGGCCAACGAGGCCAGGAAGCACATGGAAAGCAAACCCAGGCCGGCCACCAGGAGAGCCACTGGAATCAGGGCCAGGACGGCATACCGCAGGTAGAGGTTGGTGTCGCGGGGGAGCCGTTCCGCCAGGCCGTGCACGATGTAGGGCCAGTAGCGGACCACCCAGGAAAGGAGGAGCAGGAGGCACGAGAGGGCGAGGACGTAGCGGAGAAGCCGCAGGACGTTGAAGGCCAGGACCTGCTGGTTCAGGGGGAAGGCCCAGATCCGGTCGTAGGCGTTTTCCAGGTGGTAATAGGCCTGGGCCAGATGCAACGAAAGTACCGCGTTGCCGGCCTGGGAAATCTCGGGGACCGGCGAGACGGGATCCAGTCTCCCGGCCATGGATCTCGCCATTTCGGCCTTGTCGACGTCTCCCGCGGATTGGAGGTCGGCGGCCGTGGCCATCAACCAGGAAGCTGCTTCCGGCAGGCGGTTCCAGCCTTGGGAAAGCATGGAGGCTTCGAAGCCTTGGGCCTGGAGCTGGAACCCCTGGCGAGTCCCGTTCTGGAGCTGGAGAAGCACCAGGAGCCATTGGAGCCCCAAGTCGTCTTCGGCGAGGACCGAAGATTGGAGGATGCGGGCACTGCCGCTTCCGGGAACGGCCTTTTCGCTCCACATGCCTGCCGCGGCATTCCCCAAGGCCAGGGCGGTCTTGTCGTCCACCGGAAGGGCGAACAGTTCGGGCTCCAGGCGGTCGGCCTGCGTCGGCTTCCCCGAAAGGACGGCGGCGAGGTTGGGAGAACCCGCCCGGAACGCTTCCAACCGGGCTTCGGCGCGAATGAAACCCTCCTGGAGAGGAGTCCGAGGCAAGGTGGCGGCACAGGACGCCGCAGCCGAGGCCGCGAGCCAGAGACCCACCCTTCGCAGGTCAGGCCTGGAAAATCCTAGGATCGTTGATGCCATAGTGTTGGGTCATCCGCTGGAGTCGCTCGGGCTCGATTCCCAGGATCTTCGCGGCCTGCGGAACGCGCCACCCTGTTTGTGTAAGTATCCAAAAAATATAGGCCTTCTGCACTTCCTCCAGGGCCGGAGGTATGCTGGCCAGGGCGGCTGGAACCTCGTCGGCGCGGGAACCCAGAGCGATGTCGGATTCCTCCAGCCGGGTCCCGGTGCAAAGGACCAGCGCGCGTTCGAGGACGTTTTCCAATTCCCGGATGTTTCCCGGCCAACGGTGTTCCTTCAACTTGCCCGCCGCCTCGGGGGACAGTTCGGGGGTGCTCCTGCCCAACCGTTTGCCGATCCGCTGCAGCAGGGCGCGGGAGAGGTCCGGGAGGTCGGTGGCCCGGTCGCGCAGCGCCGGTGTCCGGATGCGGATGACGTTCAGGCGGTAGAACAGGTCTTCGCGGAACCGACCCCGGGACACCAGGACTTCGAGATCCGCGTTGGTCGCGGAGATGATGCGCACGTCGATGGGCACCGGCTGAAGCCCCCCCACCGGGGTCACTTCGCGTTCCTGGAGCACCCGCAGGAGCTTCACCTGGGTGGAGAGGGGAATTTCCCCGACCTCGTCCAGGAAGACGGTCCCTCCCTTTGCGGCCACGAAAAGTCCAGCCGAATCCGCCACCGCGCCCGTGTAGGAGCCCTTGACATGGCCGAACAGTTCGCTCTCCAGGAGTCCTTCGCTGAGGGCTGCGCAATGGATGGGGAGGAAGGGACGGGCCGCCCTGGGCGAAAGCCTGTGCAGCGCGCGGGCCACCACTTCCTTGCCCGTGCCCGATTCGCCGGTGATGAGCACCGTGCTTTCCGTTGGCCCGATCTTGGTGACCAGGGTGCGCAGGTCGTCGACCACGGACGACACCCCCGACAGGTCCTGGTCCAGCCGGTTGGTGGCCGTGGTGGCCCTGGAATCGGCGGAATCCGGCCCACCCCCCCCCGAGCCGCGCTCCACGACGTCCCGGAGGGATTTGACCAGGACTTCGTTCTGGAACGGCTTGAGGATGAAGTCCGAGGCCCCTTGGCGCAGGGCCTCCACCGCCTTCTCCACGGTGCCGTACGCGGTCATGAGCACCACCGGGACGTGCGATCCCCGCAGGGCGTTCACGATCTCCATTCCGCTGCGCTGTCCGATCATGAGATCGGACAGCACGCCGTCGTAGCGGACGCGGGACAGGCAGGAGATCGCATCGTCGACGGAAACCGTCACGTCGGCCTGGTACCCCTCGCGACGCAGCAGGATCGCCAGGTAGTCGCAGAGGCTCTTTTCGTCGTCTACGACAAGTATCCGCCGGGCGCTCATGGACCCATCATAGCCCCTGATCCGGGCGATGGAAAGGCGGAAAGGGGTTTGGCGGGCGCTTCGAAGGTGCCGGCGGCGGCCCGGAACATGTCCCCGAGGCGGGCGACAAGGGAGGATCGGGGAGTCGTGGGCGACTTCTCAGGCGGGGCCGCCGACGAGTTCCAGGCAGCGATCGGCGATCGATTCCCAGGAGTAGTTCTCCCGGTGGAAGATCTTCGCCGCGGCCCCGAGACCCCGTGCGCGGGCGTGGTCGGAGGCGAGATCCAGGACGACATGCTCGAAGTCGTCGCCGTCCAAGGCGAACTGAAAAGGCAAGATCTGCTCGGGCGATCCGCGGGTGGCGAGGTCGGCGTAGCCGCCGGCCTGCGGCTCGCGCGACGCGAGCCGGCGGGGTGGCACGCAAATCGCGGCTTCCATCCGGCTTGTGAGCGCGCCTAAGCCGGCCAGCCGCGGCCGGTCCTCCAGGCCATCATGGCCAAGGCCCGCACGCTGGCCT
>CAYXXL010000389.1:0-2939 GCA_964469025.1 uncultured Fibrobacteria bacterium | reverse complement strand
TCACGCCGGGAAATCCATCGGACGCGGTCGTTCGGCTGGGCAGCCACGGCGCCTTTTGGGACACTTCCATCGTGTTCGGCGCGAGCCTCTTGAAGGCCGGTGCGAATACGCTTTCCATCGCCCAGACGAAGACCGGCGAGGGTGCCACGGTGGCCTGGGACTACCTGCGGCTGGAGGCGGACGGAACGGGAATCACCACCGGGATCGCCCCCCGGACGGGTGCACGAAGCGTCAGCCTGCGCGGTTCGGTCCTGGAGGGAGATGGACTCCACGATCTGGTATTGATCGGTCCCTCGGGAAGGGTCCTCGGACACACCGCCGCGGGCGGAACCCTAAATCTTTCCGCCCTGCCCCGGGGAACCTACTTCGCGCGGTGCGCGGGGGAAACCCTCCCGCTGGCCTGGACGCGGTAGGGGAGCCGATAGGACAGTTCATGTCCGATGCGGAGCCGCCCCCGCGGACGTAAGGAACCCGTAAGGAATGTCGAGGAGGTCTCCACCACCGGGAGGCCTCCTTGTACCATAGGTCTCCGCATGGAAGATCCGAATTTCGGAGACCGGACACGATGATCCTCTTGATCCTGCTCCAAGGGCTCTCCTCAACCGGGGGACACTCCGATACTCTCGACCTTTCCGCATACCTGGACCTTTGGAAGAAGGGAAGTCCCGACCTGCGGATGTCCGAACTGGCGATCTCGGGCGCAAGGGGCGACGCCAGCTCCCTGAGGGCGAGCGCGGGATGGTCGCTGTCGGGGACGTTCGGCTACGCACCAAGGGAAATTCCGATCCCCGCATCCGACATCTCGGACAAGATGTACACCGCGAGCCTGTCGGACAACGGAGCCATTTGGGATGCGATCACTTTCCAGAGATCGCGTCGGGCGGGCCAGGGCGAAGCGGGGATCCGGGCGACCGGCTGGGCCGCGGTCGACGCCGGGCGCCTTTCGCGTGGCAACGCGATCCTCGCCTGGGTGCAGGCGGTGGCGGCGCGACGGGACCGGGAATTCGCGGAGATGACGGATTCCGCCAACGCGAACACGGAACGCCTCGTGGAGCTACGCCGCCGCGACGGGGCGGCGTGCGATGCGGATCTGCTGCGCGCGCGCACCGCGCGCCTGGAGTCCGACCAGTCGCTTTCCCAGTCGTACCAGGCGGAAACCGCATCCCTGGAGGAACTCCGGGTCTTGGCCGGACTCGACTCCGCGGTGGCAGTCCCCGACACCATGCAGACTCCCAGGCCATACCTGCCGGAGGACACCACCTTGCGCGGTTTGCTTGGTTTCGCCCGCGACCACCGCCCCGATCTTCTCGCAGCCGAGGCCGTCGTCCAACAAGACCGCTTCGCGGTTTCCAGCGCCCGCGACCAGTGGATGCCTTCCGTGCAGTTGACCGGAGGAGTCCAGCAGATGGGCGACGGCCCCCTGGCGGTGCAGCCCCGGACTTGGACCATCACCGCGACGCTGGGACTTCCCGGTTGGGACCACGCGACCGGGGTTTCGGCACGGGCGACGGCCAACCTCCGGACCCAGGAGATCGCGCTGGGGCGCCAGCGCGCGCAGGTGGACGCGGACGTGCGATCCGGCTGGATGGCATGGCGCCGCGCCGTGGACAGGAACCGTCGTTCCGGAGGGGATCTCCTGCCGTCGGCGAAACGGGCCCGCGACCTGGTGGCGCTCCAGTACGCGAAGGGCACCGCGACCCTCCTGGACCTCCTGGACGCGGACAGGGCCCTGGTCGCCGCGAGGTCGGAATCCGTCCAGTCGGAAGTGGATCTGTGGACCGCGTCGGTGCAGCTCGAACAGGCACTGGGAAAGGAAACGCCATGAAGATCGCATCGCGTCTGGCCGCCTTGGCCCTGGTCCTGGCATTCGCGGGCTGCCACCACGAGGAGACCGCCGATCCGGTTCCTCCCGACGGGGAGGCCTGGGTGAAGGTTTCCCAATTCGAGGGCGCCGGGATGGATACCGCACGGGCGGAGCTGGGCGAGGTCGGAGGGATCGTCCGGGCCTGGGGACGGCTGACCTTCGACGAGACCCGGGTCGCCCACGTCTCCAGTCCCGTGAGCGGTCGCGTGGTGGAGCTCCTGGCAGGCCAGGGAACACGGGTGGGCGCCGGACAGCCGTTGGCCAGGATCGAAAGCCCCGACCTGGATCAGGCACTCTCCGACGAACGGAAGGCGCAGGCGACCTTCGATGCCGCCCAGCGCGACCTGGAGAGGCAGAAGGACCTTTCCGGCCACGGAGCCGAGAGCATCCACGACCTCGAGCAGGCCCTGGCCGCGGAAGAGAACGCGGAGGCGGAACTCGACCGCGCAAGACAGCGGACCCGCCTGCTGTCGGCGTCGCCCGGCGCGGTGGGCCAGCCGTACCTCCTGCGCAGTCCCATCGACGGCGTGGTGCTCGCGTGCATGGCGAATCCCGGGACGGAGCTCTCCGGACAGTACGGGTCCGGCGGCCCGGAACTCTACACCGTGGGCGATCCTCGGGGGCTCGTGCTCGCGGTCGACGTCCCCGAGACGGACATGGGGCGGCTCCGGTCGGGGGAACGCGTGGAGGCCGATTTCTCCTCGACTCCCGGCGATCCGACGACGGGAACCGTCACTTGGGTGTCTCCGGTGGTGGATACCTCGACCCGATCCGTCCGCGTCCGCTGCCGCTTGGATTCGATCCCGGCGCGCCTGCGTCCCGAGCAGGAGGCGCAAGTCTCCATCGCCGTGCAGGGAAGACGGGTCCTGTCCGTTCCGAGGACGGCCGTCGTGCGCATGGGAGGACAGACATTCGTCTGGACCCTCGAAGGCCGCACGAGCGACGGTTCGTTCCGCTTCCTGAGGCGCGTCGTGGAGGTCGACGACGACGCGGGAGGACCGCTCGTGGAGATCCGCGGAGGCATTCTCCGCGGCGCGGTGGTGGTCTCGCGCGGGGCGATCCTGGCGGGTGCCTG
>CAYXXL010000388.1:0-2942 GCA_964469025.1 uncultured Fibrobacteria bacterium | reverse complement strand
GGATCGCGGCAGCCGGTCCGTTCCCTGGATGGCCACGGACTTGGCCGAGTCGCCGGGCCGATTCCCGAGGAGGTCGGAGAGACCGGCGGCGGCCGCGAAGCGCAAGCTGTCGCCGGGAGCCGGCTCGGGCTTGGCCGGATCGTAGAGCAGGATCAACGTGTTCCCCGAGGGGTCCAGCGACTGCGCCGGCTGGCCCCCCGGGGGTCCAGATCCCCGCCTGCGCCAGGGCGCGCACCACGTCGGAATCCGTCAACGGCCCCAGCGGTTCGGACGATTGCATCCGAAGCGTGTCGAACTGTCCTGGCCTGGACGCCCAGGCGTAGACCGCCGTCACGGGGACCGGTGGCACGTGGTCCGCCATGGGGAACCCGAGCAGTGGCCAGGTTCCGTCCCAGGACCATTGTCCCAGGCTGTCGTCGGCGCCTGAAATCGAGGTCAGATCCTGTCCGAAGGCGCGACCCGGGCCTAGGTGGACCGAGAGCGTGAGCGAATCGGCGGAGACGGAAATCTCGGAGGGGAGCACGGTGACGGTGGTCGCCAGGCCCGGCCAGGAGAGGCGCAGCACGTTCGCGGTGGACCACGGCTGGTGCAGAAAGTTGGTCGCACCGTCCACGCGGTCGTCTCCGTTCAGGTCCACGAACCACCCCGAATCCGGGCGGGAGGCGAAGAACGTGACCGGCGTCCAGGTGGCCTTGGTGGAATCGGCCCCGCGGGAAGGTGCCGCGACCAAGCTGGTGGAGTCCACGGGGACCGCCGAGGTGATCCAGAAGGTCCCTTCGCCACCGGAGAGGACCAGAGTGTCGATCGTGGGCCCGGCGGGCCCTGCCAAGAACTGGAGACCGGGGAAGAGCGCGGAGAGGGCCACGGTGTCCTGGCAGGCGGGGCAGATCGCTCCCAGCGAGAAGGAGGCGATCCGGATCTTCCGGGCCGTGCGGACCGGCAGCGCGATGGCGGGCGTCGAGGCGAGGAGATGCCATGAACTGTCCACGAACCGCAGTCGTCCTCCCGCGAAGGTCAAGTTGACACGGACGTCGGTGCTGTCCGCCGCCGTGTTACCGACCACCAGGGCATAGGTTCCCGCCGCGTTTCCGCGGACCCAGACTTCACGCGAGATTCCGCCGGTTCCGGTCATCAGGGTGTCGCCCGGCGGCAGGGGTTGGACGCAGAGCGAATCCAGGCACAGCGACAGCCCCGGGACCGGGTGCACCACGAATGGGATCGATTTCCCCGAGGAGAGTCTCGTGTCCGGATAGAGTTCGGTGACGGGAATCCAAAGCCCGGTCCCCACTTGGCCGGTGTAGGGCGGTTTGGATCCCGCGAAGACGGGGATTGGAACGGTGGGAACCGTGAAGTCCAAGGTCTGGAAGATGGTGGAATCGCTGGAGGCGGAACCCCTCAACTGGTAATTCCCGGGAGGCAGTCCGATCATCTTGGACGTGTCGATCTTGACGGATCCGAAAGCGGGATCGACGGTGATGCCTCCGTAGGAGGTCCCTCCCCCCAGCACCTGCGGCGAGGGGAAGGGCGCGGGTCCCGACAGCACGTACTTGCCGATGGATTCGAACCTGCTGGAAATCGCCGCGCATCCCTGGCCCGGTCGCGAACCGAAGATGGTGAACGCGACGGTGTGGTTGGCGGAGTCCACGGTGTCCTTCACGGTGAAGTTCGCGCGCGTCTGGAGGTCCAGGTCCGTGGAGATCCGCAGGTGGGACTGGGTGGTGTGCCGTTCGCAGAAGAAGAAGTCCCACGGATAGGTCTGTCCGGCGACGAGTCCGATCTTCGGGGCCAGGGTGTCCAATCCGATGGTCGAGGTGAGTTCCACGTGCGTGCCGCCCAGGTCGATCACGAGCTGGTTGTTGATGAACACCCACACGTCGTCGTCGCCGCTGAAGGTGAACGTCTGACCGGGCGTGTAGATGAACTGCGCGTGCGATTCCAGGCAGAAGCTGAAATTGTGGAGTTTTCCATCTTCCTTGGCGGTATACCGGATGTCCGTGGGCTGGGTGATCAGGTTGTTGTGGGGATCCTGGAAGGTGTCGATGGGGAAGTAGGTCGAGTCGTAGTAGGCATAGGTATAGGTGCCTTGCGCGGTCAGGGCCAGGGGAATGTCGATGCAGGTCGTGGAGTTGATCCCGGCGACGTCGTGGAACCAATTCGCGAAATGGAGGAAGCACTTGGATCCCGCCGTGCTCTGCACGGGGGTGCCGTCGGCTCCAAGGGTGGTTTGGACGAGACCGGTCCGCAGTCCGGGAGTGACGACGTTCGCGGGGGCCTCGAAGTCGGGGCTGGTCGCGCTGTCGAAGTCGCGGATGGTGGCGGCGAGGTTGGTCACCAGGCAGACGCCCGTGATCCCGTCGAAATAGGGGCTGGTGGTCGGCGCGGCGAGGACGTTGGACAGGAAGATGGTGTCGCTCGTCCAGGCGAGCGGGATGTCCGCGGAGGTCGTCCCGGTGCCGTTGGAGATTCGGACCTTGGCGGGCGCGTCGAAGGCGCGCACCTCGTACCAGCCGCAGTACTGCTGCACGAATTCGGTGGAGAGCCAGGTCGCGCCGCCGTCGAAGCTCGCCTGGGGATCGACGCCGAATTGCCCGTTCCATGGATTGTAGACCATCAGGGTCATCGGTTCTCCTGGAGAGCTGGATTCGACGACCTTGCCGGAATCCGACCGGAGCCAGATCGTGTCGCCCGGTCGCGCCAGGGAATCCACCGCATCGCCGGCGAGGGCTGGGCGCTGCTGGTGCCCGACGCGGTGAAGTAGGGCCCCTTGCCGCCGGTGTCGTGGGCGCCCAGACCGCCACGGTGCGCAATGCCGCGTGGCTTCTCGCCCTGCGCGTGGAGGGGCTGCGGCTCTCGCGGCGCAAGGGGGTTTGGTTCATCGCGGGTCGCAGGACCCTGGGCGTGTGGCACTTCGACGCGCGGACCTCGCGATTTCGCCGGATCGC
>CAYXXL010000387.1:0-2953 GCA_964469025.1 uncultured Fibrobacteria bacterium | reverse complement strand
CGGGGAAGGTAGGGGTGGCCTACAGCTACACGGTGACGGCGACAGATGCGAACGGCTACACCCTGCACTACCTGGCTGGAACGCTTCCGACGGGGATGACCTTCGATACCACGGCGCACAAGTTTGCTTGGACCCCGAGCTTCACGCAGGGGGGATCGTATTCCCTGTTCGTCAAGGTTTCCGATGGACACGCAGACACGACGAAACAGTCCTGGACGTTGGTTGTTGCCGACTCTAACGTGTTGCCAGTCATTACTTCCACGCCTCCGATAACCGGCAAGGAATCGGTGGCCTACAGCTATACGGTAACGGCTACGGACGCGAATGGATACACACTTCACTATGCTGCGGGAACGTTGCCGAGTGGGATGACCTTCGATACCACGGCGGACAAGTTTTCGTGGACCCCGAGCTTCACCCAAGGAGGGTCTTACCCGCTGACGGCAATGGTGTCAAACGGGGTCGGACAGGTGGCCACCCAGTCTTGGACGCTTGTGGTTGCGGATTCGAACGTTGCACCGGTGATCACCTCGATCGCACCCACTACCGACAAGGAAGGCGCCATCTACACCTACACGGTGGCGGCCACAGACGCCAACGGCTACACTTTGCATTACACGACAAGCACACTGCCCAGCGGCATGACGTTCGATACCACTGCGGACAAATTCACCTGGACCCCGAGCTTCACCCAAGCCGGAAGTTATCCGATCTCCATTACCGCTTCCAACGGATTTGGGGAGTCGGCTACCCAGACCTGGACGTTGGCCGTTGCGGATTCCACTGTTCCGCCTCCCCCTGATACCATCCCACCATCACCGGTCGCCCCTCCACTTCCCGTTGGAGGGGTTCCGCCCTTCCTGTCTCAGGTGTCCTTTCTCTGGACTGGCTCCCAGCCCACCATTTTCGGAGTCATCACCGACTCGCTGGATACCGCGCGTGTCGCGGTCTTGCGTGGTCGAGTGATCGGCGTGGACAATGCGCCTATCCCCGGTGTCCGGGTCCAGGTGGCCGACCATCCGGAATTCGGACACACCTTTACTCGCGCTGATGGGCGCTACGAGCTGGTGGCCAACGGCGGCGTGAGCGTTTGGGCAGACTTTGGGAAAAGCGGCTACCTCCCGCTCCAGAGGCTTTCCCGTCCATATTGGAAGCAGTACGCAGGAATGCTGGACGTTGTCCTGACCAAGTTGGACGCCACGACTACTGTTGTCTCCTCTGGGTCAACTCAGGCCCAGCTTGTGAAGTCCACCCCCCAAACGGAACTGGATGGAACGCGGATGCTCTCGATGTACATCCCGGCGGGCACGCACGCCACCTTCCAGATGCCGGACAGTTCGATCATTGCGGCACCGCAGTTGACCTTGAGGACCACGGAATACACCGTGGGCCAAAGTGGACCGCTGGCCATGCCGTCCGATCTTCCTGCAATCACCGCCTACACCTATGCCTTCGACGTCACCGCCGACGAGGAACTGGCGGCCGGTGCGGTGCACATCCTTTTCGATCATCCGGTAGCCATGCACTTGGACAATTTCCTGCATTTCCCCGTTGGGGCCACCATGCCCTACGGGGTACTGAATCGGATCACGCACCGTTGGGAGGCCGTGCCCAGCGGGCGTGTGGTTCAGGTCCTGTCTGTTTCGAATGGACAGGCGGTTTTGGATGTCAGTGGCAGCGGGTTTGCTGCACCCGCCGATACCTTGGCAGCCCTGGGCATCGATACTGCCGAGCTTCGGATCATCGCCAGCCGATTTTCGGTCGGAAGCACACTTTGGAGAGTTCAGGGAAGCAGGTTCTCAGGGGGCGACTGGAATTGCGATTATCCAATCGGAGCTGTTGCCCCAAATCTGGACACTGGCAGCGCACCTGTTCAGCAGCCACCACAAGGCGATTGCACCAGACCCGGATGCGTTTTAGAACTGGAACAACAGCGTCTGGGCGAAGATTTTCCTGTGCCCGGCACAGGACTTTCCGTCCATTATCGCAGCGACCGGAGCCCCAAGCATGTTGAGGACTACCGGGTGCAGTTTCGACTTTCTCCCCCAGTGAAAGTCACAGGCTTCCTTGGTGGGATCGCACGACTTTGGGTGGCCGGCCAGGAAATCGACGACTCCATCAATAAGACAGATTCCGTTCAGATCATCACGCTCCCCTGGAATGGTCTGGATGCTTGGGGTCGACAGATCAACGGGAGCGTTCAGGGGCAATTGGCGGTCAACTACAACTGGGCCATAACCTATGCGCCTGCACAATTGTTCGCCGGTGCCATTTCCAGTGGGGGCTCTGGATCTGGAGGATCTGGCGCTGTGGCCATGCCCAGCATTCAGCGAGCCGATGTTGTCTTGCCCACATCCACAACACACACGGTGACACTCGGCCGGGTGTATACCCCGGGTCTGGGGCTTCAAGGGTGGTCCATCGATGGGGTTCAGAGCCTTGACCGGATCGCTGGAGTTTTGGTAGGTGGTGATGGCAATGACAGACTCGCTCGGCCCATGGGGGCGGGCGTGGGAAATCTTGGGATCACGGATACCAACACCTTCATCGAGCCTCGTACGGGAAAACGTCTGTCCTTGATCATCCCCGAGCCGACGGTAGAGACAGACGGGGCTGGGAACGTCTACTTCACTGCGGAAGTCAACCTCCAGGGAGCACAAATGCTCTTGCGCCGAAGTCTGACGGGGACCATCAGCATCGTAGCCGGAAGCACGTTCGGACCCTACCCCTACGAGAACGCGCCCTCGGATTCCATCGCATCCGGCAATCCGAACTTTCATGTGACTCGTGACGGCATCGTGTACTTCACGGACCCGACACCTGGCGTCAGGGTGATCTGGCGGCGTGATCTCGATGGCCGGATCCATCGTGTTTTCGGTGGCGGCTCCAGCTACATGAGAAACGACCCGTCCATCCTCGGAATGCCAGGAACAAATCTTCTGTTGGCAGATAG
>CAYXXL010000386.1:0-2956 GCA_964469025.1 uncultured Fibrobacteria bacterium | reverse complement strand
GAGGCGGTCATGGCCTACGTGCGAAGCGTCGCCACGGTGGCGGCATGAACGGCCCACCCGATCCCGCGGGGGGCGGGGAGAAGAAGAAGGAGCGGAAGCTCTCCCGCTGGATCGTGCCCATCCTGCTTTTGCTGTTGTTGCTCCTTCTCTTGGTCCGCTGCGGGCTCCAGCGTTCCGGCAACCCCGCCGACGCGGATCTCGCACATCGTCGCCTGGACAGCCTCGATGTGGCGGACTCCCTGGCACGCGCGGACTCCCTGCTTCGAGCAAAGCTCCATTCGGATTCGCTGCGGTTGGATTCCCTGCGGCGGCTGGACAGCCTTCGCGTGGCCGATTCGCTGCGTGCGCTGGGAACCGGGCACAGATCGCGTTGGTCGGATTCGCTGTGGCGGGCGCGACGGGACTCCTTGCGCCGCGCGGACAGCCTGCGCCTGGCGGACTCCCTTTCGCGATCGGCGAGGTCGCGCACGGACACCACTCCACCTCACATGTTCGCCGATCCCGCCGCGGGTGTCCATCCTTCCCCCGTGGAGGTCGCGGTGCTCTCCGAGGAGCCGCACGTCACTCCCTTGTGCGGGTCGGATTCCATCCACCTGCACCTGTGCCGGGACCTGATCCGCATCGTCGACCACGCCACCTTGTGGATCTCCGGGGAGGATTCGGTGGGGAATCGCGCGAAGCCCCAGCGACTGGATTACGTGATCGATCCCGACGCGTCGCGTTGCGGGAAGCTCCACGTGCTGGTGACCACAGACTCCGGCGAGTTCTGCATGGACGCCTTCGAATACCCGGACAACCCCAACGGGCTGCCCCGGACCAGCGTGAGCTGGGAGGAAGCCGACGCCCTGTGCGCCAAGGAAGGAAAGCGTCTATGCAGCGTGGATGAGCTCACGGAGGCTTGTCGCGGGCCCAAGGACTGGACCTATCCCTACGGGGACACCTACATCCCCGGACACTGCCAGGACTCGGAGGGCTCCCTGGTCCGGGGTCTGTCCAAGCCGGCCTGCCGCTCCTGGTACGGCGCCTTCCACCTCACGGGGAACGCCTGGGAGTGGTCTTCGACCCCGGTGGGCTCCACGCACTACGCCGTGGGTGGCACCTACGTGGACGGTCCCGAAAACAAGTGCGGCCGCACCACCCGCAGCTTCTTCAGCCAGAACCGCTACGAAGCCGTGGGCTTCCGCTGCTGCGACAAGGCGCCGGAGAGGTAGGGTCGGGCTCCACCCAGCAAGACTCGGGGTGGAAGAATTCCCGGACAATGACTTCCTTTTGCCGGATAGGAGATCCGCGATGCCTTCCCTGCCAGGTTCGAATTCCCAACAAGCCTTGACCTTGCGCCTGTTCCTTCTTGCGATCGACGCACAATGACCTGGTTGACGCGATTGATGCCTGGCCACGCCCCGGACGGCGGACCCGTGGTCTCCGTGCTGGCCAAGCAGACCTACCGATTCCGGCATGGAGAGCCCGCCGTGGCCGAACCCGGCCCCGGGATCGACTGGGTGGAGGTGGACGAATACTGGGACACCAACAATCCCATCCTGGACGCGGCGAAGGCGGAGTCCGAACTCGTGGCCTGGAAGCCGTGCACGGACGTGGTGGTGGTGGGCCGGGCGCAGGCTCCTCGCGGCAAGCGCGCCAAATTCTTCGACTGCGGCATCCAGATCGGGGCGTTCCGCAAGGTGGTCCGGGTCTTCGGCAACCGGAAGGTGCAGCTCAAGACCATGGGCTTCGACTTCACGGATCCCGAGCCCTTCGACTCCATGCCCCTCCACTACGGTTTGGCCTACGGCGGTCGCCACCGCAGGCCGGATGGACTGGAGTTGAACTATCCGCGCAACCCGGTGGGCAAGGGATTCGTCGTCGCTCCCCAACCCGAAGATCTCGCGAATCTGGCGCTTCCCAACCTGGAAAATCCCGCCCAACTCTTCTTGCCGCAGAATTTGGCCCTCAAGTCCTTCGAGAAATGGAAGGACGCGCCCGAGCCATGGGCCCTGGGCTGCACCAGCCGGAACTTCCACCCCCGCGTCACTCTGGCGGGATTGCAACCTGATCAGGCCGTCGAAGCGGAGATTCTCCGGCTCCAAGGCGCCGCGGCTTCCGATGGGACCTCCACCCGGCCACCCGTGCCGGTCCTGAATCCGGACTATTTCTGCTGCGCGTCCAAGGGGCTTTCCTTGCCCCACTTGCGGGGCGACGAAACGATTCTCCTCGTGTACCTGGACGCCGACCATCCCCAGTTCGAATTCCGGCTTCCCGGCGAGCGGCCGAGGATCTTCCTGGACGTGGGGCACGGAATGGAGTGGATGGAACCCGTGTTGCAGAACGTGGTGATCTACAAGGGCACGGACCAGATGACAGTCGTGTGGCGCGGTTCCTGCCGCTACGAGGGTCCGCAGTCCATGTCGAACTGGACCACCTTGCGGATGGGTGTGGCCACCTGATGCCCACCTACATCGGACAGCTCGGCACCCTTTTGGAGATCACGGTTCCCTCGGTCCTTCTGGGGTGTCGGTGGGGCCAGTCCGAGGTGGTGGCGGGCGGGGAGGTCGCGCTCCTGATCCACACCGGCTACGTGGGCGACGGCTCCCCCGTGGACTTCCGGATTCTGGACCAGAACGGTTCCACGGTGGCCAGGCTCAAAGGCGAGGTCCGGCAAAACATCGGATCGGCCAGGTGGACCGTTCCCGCCAAGGCCAAGGGGAACCTGTTCTTCATCGCCGAGGCCAAGGACGTGGAACTGGTGGGCCGCTCGGACACCCTTGTGGTCCGCACCGGCGCCGCGATCGGAAACCTGGAAGCCACCGACCTCCAAGGCAAGGCTCTGACCCTGGTCGCGATCGGGGACAAGATCCGCTGGACCTGCCGGATGCCCGGCCTCCCCGACGACACCACTTTCCTCTGGCGCATCCAGTGAAACCAGGATGACGCCCACCAGACCACCGTGGCCTCGGGCCAA
>CAYXXL010000385.1:0-2963 GCA_964469025.1 uncultured Fibrobacteria bacterium | reverse complement strand
CATGCATCAATCTACACAGAGAAAATGCCCCTCAAACTTCTGCCGCGCAGACTCCGAGGACATGATCGACCACACCCCCCGCGACGAGACCCTGCACCTGTCCCTGGGCCAGGCGTTCGAGCTGCGCGGGAAGAGAGTCGTGGAGTCGTCGAGCACCACGGGGTCGGAAAAGACGGAAACCGTCGCCGTGACCCTGCGCAACGCGAAGGACAAGGCCGAGGTGGCCGAGGTCGTGGAGCACCAGAACTGGCCGGACTGGAAGGTGAAGGAATCGTCGCAGACGTACTCGAAGAAGGACGCCTCCACCATCGTGTTCCAGGTGACCGTTCCGGCTCGCGGCGAGTCCACTGTCCGCTACACCTACTGGGCGGGCTGGAAGTAGCCCTCAGGCCGCTACCGCCCCGGGAACGCTCACCGTTCCTCGGGGCGCGGGGCGAGAGTGTGTCAGTGCAACGGTTCCAGGGGCAACGTGGTGGTCCGCACGCCCGACCGCACCAGGACGAAGAGCATGGCATTCCCGTTCGGCAAGGTCAGTCTGTGGGAACCGGCGGCGAAATCCGTCTTCGGGACGACGGCTCTTCCCGTGAGGTCGACCACTTCCACCTGGGATGGGGAAGGCAGAAGCAGATCGGCGTCGCGGCCCACCCACCGGAGCGAGGGATTGTCGACCACCGCGGCCCGATGGGCGACGATTCCGGTGCCACCCACGCCGGGGTCGTTGGTCAGACCGCGAAGGAGCGGATACGAATTGGGGAGGGAGGTCCAAGCCGAGTCCGGGGAAAAGCTGAATCCGACGAAGCTCGCGGTATTCCGCATCTGCGCGGTGGTGAATCCTCGGTTCGCGGAGGTGTCCGTGGAGTCCCAGATGCTCCCGAAGCCCATCGAAATCCCCGAACTCTGGGAGTTCCAATAGGCGTTCTGGACCCAGCTCGAGACCTGGAGAACACCGGCGATTGCGCCCAACGCATTCGCGGACGGACCCACGACGCTGTCGGCCGCGTAGCTGGATTGGATGGTGCCAGACCCGTTGATGGAAACATCGCCAGCCAAGCCTCCCACAAAGGAGGAATCTGCCCCGGAAACGAATCCGGAGGCATAGCAGTTGGCGAAGAGGCCAGAATTTTCCCCCGCCAGACCACCGACCTCGGCTGCGGAATCCCCCGTCACGCGACCGGAGGCGAAACTGCTCGTGAACACGCCTTGGTTCCCCTGGTTGTCGTTGTATCCCACGAGCCCCCCGACCCAGGCACCCACCGTCCCAGAGACCGTGGACGTGGAGTAGCAGAGGTTGCCGGTGCCGATGTTGTATCCCACGAGCCCCCCCACCTGGCAGGAGGTGTCGCCAACGATGTGACCGGTTGCATGCACGTAACCGAGAGTGCCTGCCCAATCCTGGTTACCGGCGATGCCCCCGACGTAATTCTCCGCACTTCCCTTCACCGCTCCCGTGGAGTAGGAGTTGTCGATGTCGCCCACGTTGTCGCCCACGATGCCACCGACATTCGACGAACCGCGTTGCAAGGAAACGACCGAATCGGAGGTGTGGCAGAAGGTGATGGTGCCTCCTTGATTGATCCCGGCCAAACCACCGATGTTGCTCAGGTCGGTGACCGTTGCCACCACGGCGCCTCCCGAGGCGTAGGACTGGGAGATGGTGTCGTCGTTTTCGCCGGCGAAGAGACCGACATTGGGATAGCCGTTGGGACCGCCGCTGGGCTCCACCGCCTGGACATGCGCACCGACCAATCCGAGGCTGTCGATGCGTCCGGACATCTGCCCGAACAGGCCCACCTGCTGGTCCAAAGTGTCCAAAATGAACAGATTCTGGATCACGTGCCCCGAGCCGTGGAAGACGCCGGCGAAGGCCGTGCTCGTGCTGTCGCCGATGGGTGCGAACCCGTATCCGTTGTTTTCGCCGCTGGAAGCGGATGCGTCGATGTCCGCGGTCAAGCGGTAGGTGGCCGTCAGGTCGCAACTCGAGCTGTCGCTCAACTGCTTGAGGTCCGAATAGGTCCCGATCAGGAAGGGATCGTTGGCCGTGCCGGATCCCGCCAGCGTACACGCGGCTCCTGCCGTCGAGGGACCGAGGAGTCCCAGGCAAAGCAAAGGCAGGGCGGAAAAGACCCCCGATTTCAAGGACATGGGTCCCGGGGTTCTGCCGTTCGGTCGGATATCGGTTGTTCTGCTCATTGGTACCTCTGGATGTGGTGGTTCCGGGGCGGAGCCAATGAGAGAATACCCTTCGATCGCGGTCCTGTGCAGGACGCAAAATGGAATTTCGTTGAAATGGTCTCCAACGCCACCGATCCCGGTCGGCGAGAGGGAGACAATTTCGGTCGCTTGGAACCCGCCTGCGGGGCCTACAGCGTCGCCGGTCTGTGGCAGAACACGGGATGGGTCAGGAACCACTTCTGGTGGTAGTCCTCGGCCTTCCAGAAATCGGACGCCTTGGTGAACTCCGTCACCACCGGGTCGCTCCAGGTCTTGGCCGCCACCAGGGAGTCGCGCTCCTCCTTGGCTTCCTTCTCCTGTTCGGGAGTGCGGTAGAAGACCGCGGATCGGTATTGGTGGCCGTAATCCGGACCCTGGCGATCGGGAGTGGTGGGGTCGTGCGAAAGGAAGAACAGCTTGGCAAGCTTTCGGTAGGAGATGCGCCCGGGATCGAAGACGACTTCCACGGCCTCCGCGTGCCCGGTGGTGCCCGAGCAGACCTGCTGGTAGGTGGGATGGCGGGTGTGGCCGCCGGAGTAGCCCACCGTGGTGGACACCACTCCCGGGGTCTCGTAGAAGACCTTCTCCACTCCCCAGAAGCAACCCGCGGAGAAGATGGCGGTGTCGGTGCTCGGCTTGGGCAGGGCGGGCATGGGCTTGAAGTCCAGCGACAGGGAATTCACGCAGTAGCGCAGGCCGGTGGCCGTCGGGCCGTCCTCGAAGACATGGCCCAGGTGGCTGCCGCAGCGGGC
>CAYXXL010000384.1:0-2964 GCA_964469025.1 uncultured Fibrobacteria bacterium | reverse complement strand
GTGGGGTTTCCGGAACGCGAGTAGTCCCAGCCGGTGGATTTGCCCAGACCGGGGTGCCGGAAGGTCGCGGCAAGGTGGATGGGCATGGAAATGCCCCCCGTCCGGAGGTCCCATCGCGAACCGGCTTGCGCCAATCTGGTGTCCAGGGACGCTTCCTCGGGAAGGTCGGGTGTCAGGCTGGAGTCCATCCGGTCCAACGTAGGTAACGGATGCGGGGGCGGATGCCCACCGCTCCATCACCAGCGCCGCAGATTGTTCCCGATCGCCCGGATTTCGCGCAGTTCCAGCCGCACGACCTGGCTGTTGGAGAAGAAGGCCAGGTCGTGGACGCCTCCGCTGACGTCGCTCCACTTCAGGTGGAGGGAATCGGCCTCGGATCCGGGGGCGGGTTCCAAGGAATCCAACGGCACGAGGATCGTGGTCCAATCCGTGGGCAGGGTGATCGTGTACTGGAATTGGCTTCCGGGTTCCAGGCGATCGGCGAACGTGGTGCTCACCTGGAGATTCACCTTCTGGACACCTTGGCCTCCCCGGCCCACGATCCGGAGATATTCGACACCGGACCAATCGAGGTCCCTCCGCGAAAGCTGGATGCCCACCGCCGCGATGGGCTGCAGGACGGCGCCGTTCCTGAAGGGCAACGGGTCGCCGAGCTGGAACTGCCAGGAGAAGTAGCGGCCCCCGACGTCGTTGACCAACGCGGAATCCAAGGTGGGGAAGCCGATCGGCTTCACCAGCGAGGTTCCGGACAAATACTGGTCCGTGAAGGTGTACCACTGGCCGTCCTGGGAATCGGTGGCGGGATAGTCCAATCCGCGAAGGGCGGATCGCAACGGGCTGGATTCGGAGCTCGCCAGAAGGACGATCCCGGTGTCGGCCACCAGCGCGGAATCCGAGTTGTCCCCGGGGCTCAGGTAGAGATCCTTCACCAGGACCGTGTCCGTCGATCCCCCCGACAAGCGGAGCTTCGCCCAAAGGCGATGGGGACCCGGTTGCGTCACGACGGATAAGTTCCCGGATCCGTCCAGGGCCAGCAATCCGCCCTCCCCTCCCAGCCACAACCCGTCCAGGCCAAGGCCGGCACCCGCCTGGATGTTGCCGTGATAGGTGGAGACCGCCTGCAAGCGGGCATCGATTTGTCCCTTCTTGCAGACAGCGATGTACCCGCTTTTGCGACCGACCACGAACCAGGAGCCCGTATCGGGAATCCGCAACTTCCAGGCGCCCCCGGTGTCGGAGACTCCGGAATCGAGCAGCGAGGCGATCTGGTCTGTGTTCTGGGGGTCCCAGGTGCCCGACCACGATTGCACCTTGACACCACCGGCAGGCGTACCGCTGTCCGTGAGAATGCGACCGGACCCGATTTTGTTGGGTTGATCGCTGCCTCCTCCCGCGACTTGTTCCGAACCTCCGCACGCGACCAGCATCCCCGTCGCGAGGAGGGCGAAAATTCGCTTCATCCCGGCCTCCGCCGCGATTCGCGGGGAATCCGGGCCACGGGAAAGGCTTGCAGACTCACGACATAGACTCCATCGACCTCGGGATCGGAAACAGCCTCGGCGAGGCATCGTTGCCTGGCTTCGTCGAGGAGGTGGAAGATCTCCTCCAGGGATTTCCGGGACGTCGCGAGGACGGACCAGGACGCATGGCGCTCGGTCGGAGGAAGACGCTCCGCCGCCTCGATGGCGCGCAGCATGTACTGGGTCCTCGCTTCGCGCAGGACCTGGCCGGGAAGCTCCGCGCCCGACACGATGGCGTCGTCCACCACCCAACGCTCGCCTTCGAGCCGAAGGAGTCCGAGTTGGACCAGGAGATCCATCGCTTCGCGGATCCGATCGACCTTGATGGGGGGAACGAACATCTCCCCCAGTTTCGAAGGCTCCAGTCCATCCTTGGTCCAAGCGGCCAGCTCCCGAACCACGGGTGTTTCCCAACGATCGTAATACCTCCAATGCTCCCGCCCCAGCTTCTTCGCGTCCCTCGACGCGCTGGCCTTCTTCATGGCCTCCAGGGTCTCTTCGCGTTCCTCTGCGGACTCCGCCTGGTTGTGGCGGACCAGTGTCCTAAAGTAGTCCAGAGGGGGTCCTTTGAGCTTGAAGATCCTGGCCACCTTCTCGGCTCCCTCGGGGCCCAGGTTGCGTTTTCCCGCGATCACCAGGCCCACGAAACTGTGGGAGCTGAACCCGGCCCGGTCGGCGAACCACCGCAACGAGAAATGCTTGCGCGTGAGCTTCCAATCGTCCAGCACCGCTTTGATGAAGGCGCGGTAGTCGCCGAAATCCCAGATGGTCTGATTTGGGTCCATGAAGATCCATTGTACTCGGCGGACCTGTCCCGTGCCGCAGGCGATGGAATCGCGCCCATGTGCACGGACTCCCCAGGAACCGACCTCAAATATCCTTCGGAAGTCGCCTCATGGCCTCGGAAACCTGGCGGTATGTGGATTCCATCAGCGAAAGGAATGCGCCCTCCCGGATGCCTTCCAGATCCGGTTCGCCCAGACTCTGCACCATCCGGGCGGGATCCGCGGACAGGTTCCAGGCCGCGGGGCGCAGGACGGATTCCGCCAGCCGCCCCATTCGCCAGAATTGGGACAAGTCCTCCTCCAGCGATGCGGAGCTGGTCGGGCGATCGCGACCGCGCATGTCGCGCAGGTCCTGGAGGAATTGATCACGGCTCTTCCCGCGCAGCGCGAACAGGAGGAACGGATCGCGCTGGAGGGCGTCCGCCAGGGCGTAGTTCAAGGCCGCCACGTGTTTGCAGGGTGCCACCGGGTCGGGGCAATTGCAGCGGGCCCGGATGTCGTTGTCCCCGTGGGGGAACAACCGCGCTCCGGAGGCGAAGAACAGCTCCTCGATCTCGGCGGGGAGGTTTCCTTCCAGGAGTTGGGCGAGGAAGGACGCCTTGCCGGCGATGTGGTGGAGGATTCGCCCCCAGGTCTCGCGCCGAAGGCGGTTCAGTTCC
>CAYXXL010000383.1:0-2964 GCA_964469025.1 uncultured Fibrobacteria bacterium | reverse complement strand
GCTGGTGGCCACCAACGTCGTCTCCACCTCGCGTGAAACCGCGCGGCAGATCGAACGCAAGCTGGAGAAGCTGCGCGCGGAGATCCGCGCCCTGGTGGCTCGCGATCCGGCTCCGGCCTCCGAAGTCCTTCTTTTCCAACTCTCCCTAATTCCACTCAAGAAACCCTCCCAGGAGTCCACGCCATGAATCCCCGCAAACTTCTCCTGGCCCTGGGGGCCTGCCTCGCGCTCCAGGCCTGCGACACGCAGATCGCCGGCACCAACAACGAAACACAGACCAAGGGCACCTTCTTCCAGCCCAGCGGCGCGCCGGATGCCGGGGCCAGGGTCCGCGTCTTCCAGGCGGCCAACGATTCCCAGCCGGTGCGCCAGACTTTCGTGGACGCCCAGGGCAACGCTTCGCTGACGGGTCTCCCACACGGGTACTACAGCGTGCTGGTCCAGGACACCGAGGGTCGCGCTTCCTTCCTGGACTCCCTCTACTCCGACGGTGACAACCTCCCGGCCCCACCGGACACGGTGCGGGCCACGGCGACGGTGATCGGGCACGTCCAGGTCCAGCCCATGGACTCCCCCGCCATCGCCTGGATCCACCTGATGCGAACGGGGATCTACGTGAACGTGGACTCCACCGGCGCCTTCCGCATCACCGGGGTCCCTTCCGATGCCCTGACCTTGGTGGCCTCCACGCTCCTGCCCCAGTACACCCCCACCTTCCGGAGCATCAAGCCCATCCCCGACAGCACCCTGGACGTGGGCACCATCGACCTGGTCTACAACGGGATCCCCTTGGTGACGGGAATCGTCGCCAGCTACGACAGCCTTTCGGGAGTGGTGACGTTGACCTGGAAGGACACGGCCTACGCGAGGAAGAACGGATACGTCATCTCCAAGGGACAGGGTTCGCAACCCACGCCCACGGCGATCGGATCCTCCACTTCGGCGGTCTACTCCGACACTGTCTTCGGCGGCTTCGGAGCCACGCCCAGCCGATACGACTCGGCGGAGATGGATCTCACCTACTGGGTGGCCGCCCAATCCAACAACTACCTGACTGGTCCCGTCTGGAACAAGGCGACGCTCCACGTGAAGAGCCCGGCACTGGCTAAGAGATGGAGCGTGGAGTGGGCGCCACCATTACAAGTTCCTGATGGATGGGCGGAAGACACGATTTCGGGCTCGAACAGCGTTGGCTGGGTGGTTGACACCATTTCGACCGGCCTGGTTGCTCTCGAAGGATCGCAGCTAAGGATCCTTTCCACAGGAGGAACCTGGACACAAAGAACGATTCCTGCATCGAACGATCTGGGTGCAACCGCCTTCTGGAAGGGTGAGATCTGGAGAGTCGTGGGACGCGGATCCCGGGACACCTTTCGAGTCTGGTCCGGAGGTGGATCCATCCAAGATTCAATCGCCTACCCCTGTTTCGACAGCATGGAGATCTATTCCAGTCACGACGGGATCGCGTGGGATTCCTTGACTGTGGCCACCGGTGCGGACAGCGTCACCTCATTCGCATTCAAGCCAACTGCAACAGGTCTTTACATAGTCCGCTCGACACAATACTACGCTTGGACTCCTGGATTTTTCGTTACTCTGCCTCGCGGCAAGGTCCTCACCAAGGACGGCACGACTTGGCAGACCATACCCGGCCAGGATCCGATCATCGATGGTGGAAGTGGCTTGATGACCGGTGCTTCGTGGATGCCCGTCACCATATCATCATCCTCGGCCAGGAACTGGTCCATTTTTCAGACGTCGACCTTCTCATACTCCAACCCAGGCCCGCCTGTGGGGGACTACGAGTGCTGGTTGGTTCCCGGCCTATCCACGGATACTTCCCAAGCACTCGTCAAGGACCCCTCTGGATTGTCCATTCGCGATGGCGGCTCCATTCTCGCCCTCTACGATTGGACCTCGACATCCTCCCACTTTGCCATCGCACCCTCATCCACCCCATCGGTTTGGCAGCGAGTCGTCCCACCCGAACCCATCCAATCGGCACAATCCTTCTGCTTCTGGCAAGGCAAGCTGGTGGTGCTGGGCGCCAGCGGGATCCACATCGCCACGATCCAATAGCCGCCTTTTCTAACTTCGCCCTATCATGGAATTGACCGAAGAGACCGTCCGCAAGCTCGCCCTGCTCTCGCGACTGCACATCGAGGACAGCGAGATCCCCGCCTTGGCCGGTCAGCTCGCGCACATCCTGGAGCACATGGAAGAGCTGTCCAAGCTGGACCTTTCGGACATTCCCCCGATGATGCACCCCGACAGCGGCGAGCGCCCCCTGCGGCCGGACATCCCCCACCAGAGCTTGGAGCGCGACGTCGCGCTCTCCAACGCGCCCAAGGCCGTCGAAGGCTTCTTCGCCATACCCAAAGTCATCGGCGCCGCTTGATGCCCGACGTCGTCTGCGTCGTTCCGGCGCGGATGGCTTCGAGCCGATTTCCGGGAAAGCCCCTCGTGGACATCGCGGGGGTGCCCTTGGTGGTTCGTTCGGCCCGTCGCGCCGTGGCCGCCGACTGCTTCTCGCGGGTCGTCGTGGCCACGCCGGATGCGGAAATCGTCGAGGTCTGTGAAAGGCACGGCCTGGACACGCTCCTCACTCCCACCTTCCCGACCGGCACCGACCGCGTCGCCTGGGTCGGCGGTAGATTGGGGGCCGATTGGGTCCTGAACCTGCAGGGAGACGAACCGATCTTCCCCATGTCGCTTCTCCAGGACTTGGCGCAACTCCTGCCCACCGACCCCGCCGCGCTGTGGACCGCCGCGGATCTCGTGCTTTCTCGGGCCAACCGCGATGATCCCGACGTGGTGAAGATCGCCCTCGGGCCAAGCGATCCGGCCGATGCCCTGGATTTCCACCGCGAGATCCCACCCGGCTCCGACCAGACCCGGTGGGCGGTCCATGTGGGCGTCTATGGCGGATCGCGAGAGGCACTGGAAAGATTCGCCTCTCTTCCC
>CAYXXL010000382.1:0-2978 GCA_964469025.1 uncultured Fibrobacteria bacterium | reverse complement strand
AGAATTCCAAAAATTAGGGCTGCACGCGTCTCCGGTGATCCCCTGTACGAGTCGATCGCCCGTAATAGACCCGCCACATCCTCCGGGGAAGTCAGTGCTGCGAAATGTCCTCCTTTGGCTTTTGTTATCGCCCCGCGCAGGTCCCTGGTCGGGTCACTCTCAACGAGACCAGACGCAACAGCGTAGCGGAAAACCTGTGAGCATAGGCTTAAAACTCTGTGTGCGGTTTCCAGTTTCCCCTGTTTTTCGATTGCCCGGATGGCAGCGAGTACCTGAGGCGGCTTGATCTCTACGACCGGAATTTGTCCAATCCGGCGAAAAATGTTTGCTTCCAGCCGTCGAAGGATCCACTTTGAATTGGTCGGTGTGAGAGTCTTGGAAGCCTTTGCATGCCATTCCAGCGCAACAGCTTCGAATGAGTTTGCGTGAGACTCCGCTTGCGCCGCCTTCGCTGCCTTGCGGACCAAAGATGGATCTTTACCACTCCGGAGAGTACCGCGAGCTGCCTCGCGTAGGCTCCGAGCGGTTGCCAGATCGATTTCGGGGTACGACCCGAAAGAGATCATTTTTGCAACTCCCTGAAACCTGTAGCGATATCGCCACAACCGAGACCCGTTGGGTTGCACGAGAAACACGAGGCCGTTGCCATCGGCCACGGTGTATGGCCTTTCAGTGGGCTTACTCGCGCGCAGTTTAGCGTCTGTCAGCATTCATCGATTCTCCCGGGAGGCCCTACTCACAGTTAACCCTACTCACACCCCCTTATTCTACTCACAATGATACTCTCAATGTGAGTAGCTGTGTTCGGTATCCCTCGGCGCGCTTCGGACACGAAAAAGGCCGGGACCCGCTTGTTTCCTGGGTTTCCCGGCCTTCTTCGGATCTTCTCGGATCTTGATCAAGAGGTGCCACCCGGATTCGAACCGGGGAATCGCGGTTTTGCAGACCGCTCCCTTACCACTTGGGTATGGCACCGAAGGGATGCAAAATAGTCTAAGGGACGGAGGCTGGGCGGGGAAACCAGCGTTCCATCCAGGCTTCGCACCCTTTCCGGCACAGGTCCAGCACGGTCTCGAAACCCCTGGGGCCGCCGTAGTAGGGATCCGGCATGTCGGTCCACCCCGGGTCGGGAAGAGCCGACAGGAATAGCGCCATCCTCGCCTTCTGGTCGCGACGGGCATGTTCGCGCAGCCAGTCCATGTGGCTTTGGTCCATCGCCAGGATCCAGTCGAAGGTCTCGAAGTCTTCGGCCCGCACGCGCCGCGCCTTGTGGAAGGAAAAGTCGAACCCGGCCCGTTCGCCCGTGGCGCGCGAGCGCGCGTCGGCAGGCTCCCCTTCATGGTAGGCCTGGGTACCCGCGGAATCGCTGGACAGACGATCCTCCAGTCCCCTCTCGCGGATCAGGTGGCGCAGCACCGAATCGGCCGTGGGAGAGCGGCAGATGTTCCCCGTGCAGACGAACAGGACTCGAGTGGGACTGGACATGATTCGCGAAGATACCTAGTGGAAGCCCCCTGCAAATGCCGAGGGAATAGCGGTACACTGCTTGCCTGGACCAGGCCCGACGGACGGCCCGCTGGAGGAGAACCGATTGGACGAAGAGCACTCGATCACGCCCAATGACGCCCCTTTGGAGCGTTGGGTCCGCAAATTGGCCGAGGAGGAGATGCCGGTCTTCGCCCAGACCGTGGGCGAAATCAACCGGGTCCTGGGCAACGAGGAGTATTCCAGTCTCTCCTTGGCCCAGGTGATCCTGCAGGATCCTTCCATGACGGCCAAGGTCCTCAAGCTCGCGAATTCGGTCCTGTACAATCCCAGCGGCACGCCCATCAGCACGGTCAGCAGGGCCGTCGTGATCCTGGGGTTCAACGCCGTCCAGGTCATCTGCATCTCCATCGCCATCATCGAATCGCTGGTGCGCGGATCGGCCAAGGACCGGGTCATGCGCGAATTGGCCCGCTCCATACACGCGGCCACCCAGGCCCGCCACATCGCCGTCGTCCAGAAGGACGCATCGAGCGAGGAGGTCTTCATCGCGGCGCTTCTGCTCAATCTGGGCCAGATGGCCTTCTGGTGCTTCGCCGGAATCGAGGGAGACAAGCTCGACCGGGCCCTCCAGGACGATCCCCGCAAGGATCCCTCGCAGGTCGAATTGGAAGTTCTCGGCTTCCGCCTGCGCACCCTCACCTCGGCCTTGGCCAAGCAATGGCGGCTGACCTCGCTCGTGGACGAAGGCATGAAGGGCACTTCATCCAAGGATTCCCGCGGAAAATGGATCGAGCTCGGCCATCGCGTGGCCCGTGAATCGGAAAACGGCTGGCTGACCCCGTCCATGCGGCAGATCGCGGGCGAGATCGCGCGGACCACCGGACAGGAGGTGGCCGAGGTGGGCCCCCTCCTGGAGAAGTGCGCCAACGCGGCCGTGGAGACCGCTCGGGCCATGGGCGCCGTTTCGGCCGCGCGGTTGATCCCCGTCGCGCACAAGGAAGGCGAACCCGATTCGAACTGGGAGATCGGCGGAACCGCCCCCTGGCCGGCCCCGGATCCGCTTCTCCAGTTGAAGATCCTCCGCGACATCACCTCCATGATGACCTCCAAGCCAGACCTAAACGTCGTCCTGGAGATGGTCCTGGAAGGAATCCACCGGGGCGTGGGCATGGACCGCACCGTCCTGGCCCTTTCGTCGCCCCGCCGGAACCTGGTGAAGGCCAAGCACGTCCTCGGCCCCGACCGGCAGCTCCTGATGGACAAATTCTGGTTCGATCTGGGCCGCTCGGATCCTTCGCCCTTCGCCAAGGCGATGGAGACGGCGGAAGCCACCTGGTTCGAGGAATACGGGGCGGGGACCGTGAACCAGGAGCAGATCTTCGACGCCATCGACCATGCGCCGTTCTTCGCGGCGCCGGTCGTCTATTCGGGCCAGACCATCGGTCTGTTCTACGCCGACCGCCACCCCAGCGGCCGCCCGCTGGAATCCA
>CAYXXL010000381.1:0-2978 GCA_964469025.1 uncultured Fibrobacteria bacterium | reverse complement strand
GGAACTGGTGGCCGTGGGCCACTACGGGAAAGGGGATGCGGCGGCGGTCGCGCAGCGTCTGGTGCCTCCGGTGACGTCCCTGATGGTGGAAGAATCCTTCGAGGTGCTGGAAAACCTGGGCATGATCCGCCTGGGGGAAGACGATTCCTACGTGCGCACCGATTCCATCCTCTCCGCAGGGGAAAACTGGAAGGTGGAAGCCATCCGCGACTTCCAGGGAAAGGTGATCGATCTGGCCGGGCAGGCGCTCCTCAGCATTCCCCGGGAGAGGCGCGACATTTCCACCCTCACCTTCAGCGTATCCCGGGAAAGGCTCCGGAAGATCAGCACGCGCATCCAGGAGATGCGCTCCGAGATCCTGGCCCTCGTCCGGACCGATCCCGATCCGGACTCCGTGTACCATCTGGAAATCGCCCTGTTTCCCGCGGCCTTGGAGGAGGAGCGTTGACCGGGAAGCCGGCTCGGTTGGTGGGCACCTTGTTCGCCTGCCTCTGGTTCGCCGGCTGCGGAACCCCCGAATCGACCGGAGGTGGTGCCACGGAAACCGGAAACGGATTCGCCGTGCGGGTGAGGACGAGCGGGGGGGCGGCGGCTCGGGCGGCAGCGGTCGAATTCGTGCGAACGGACTCCTGGATCGCGGACCTTGCCGACCTGGGAACTCCCCGGACCTTCCAGGCCGTCGCCGACATGGACGGGGTCGTGAGGCTGGACAGCCTCCCTCCGGGCCTTTGGGCCGTGCAGGGCGAATGGAACGGCCAGATGGGCATCGTACCGGTCACCGCCACGGATTCTTCGACCGTCCTGCAGCTGGATACGGAGGCGGATCTCCGAGGATCCCTCGCGGGGGATTCCACTTCGGCGGTGTGGGTCGAGGGGACGGGCTGGCATTCCAGCGTTCACGGAGGGGAATTCCACTTGTTCGTGGCACCGGGACAGATCCCGTTGGTCGCTTCCAGCGGCGGGTACGTCGTTCCCCTGGGGGTGCCGGACCCCGGGCCCGGGACCTCCCAGGCCCTCCTGGACACCGTGCAGCGCCATCGAATCGTCGTGGAGGACTTCTCCGAGGGAAACCATGCCTCGACCATCTCGCATTTCATCGGCTTGGGCACTTGGTACACCACCTCCGATTCGGGCACGCAGATCGTCTTGAATCTCCAGGGCGAACTGAACTTGCAATACGTTTCCAAGGACACGTCGATCGGATACGCCACCGCCGGAATCGTATTCGCCGACAAGGTCGGCTACCACGACCTGGACCTCGCCTCCATGGACTCCCTCTGCTTCGACCAGAGGGGTGTGGGACAGAACACCGTCCTGTTCGAGCACATCGTGAACGGGGCGAATGCGAACCAGGGCGTCGTTTCGGCGGGGAACCTCACGGCGAGTTGGACGCACTTCTGCGTGACCCCTTCGGCCATGAAGAACTCCTGGGACAGCATGAGCACCACGACGAACAACATTTCCTTCTGCTCCACCCACGGCAGCCGGCTCGAGATGCGGAACATCGCGTTGTGGGGTGTCGCGCTCCAGGCGATCCTTCCCTGACTATTCCTCCTCCAGCTTGCGGAAAATCGCGGCCATGGCCTGCAGGTCGGGCTCCACGGTGGCGGCGGCGCGGCGGTTCTCGTCCTGGATGCGCTTGTAGACCTCGGCGCGGTACACGGGTACCGAGGGGGGCGCCTGGATTCCGATGCGGCAGGACTTGGAGTCGATCTCCACGACGGTGATGATGATGCCGTCCCCGATATGGATGGCCTCGCCCGGTTTGCGCGTGAGGACGAGCATCAGTGGAGGATCCGCTCGGAGGTGGACCACCGGGGATCGTCGACCAGGATCTGCTTGCCGATCCGGGTGCGGATGTTGATGAACAGGGGGCCGGCGAGGTTCGCCGTGGACTTCGCCATGTCCTGGTGCACGGTGACGATGGTGTAGAGCAGGAGCTCCTTGGGATCGCGCACGTCCAGGTCCGCGATCTCGGAGGAAGGCACCAGGGGGTTGTAGTCGGGCCGGAACTGCAGCGGGTTGATGAGCACGAATTGCGCCTCGGAGCCCGCCACGCTGCGCATCCAGTGGAAGGGCGCGTGCTGCGGCCTGGTGAAGATCACGAATTCGCGGGCTCCCTCGAAGCCCGGAAGGCCGCCGGGGAAGGCGATGACGTCTTCCGGCAGGTAGCTCAGGGTTTCGGAACTCTGTCCCATGCCGGGATGGTAGCACCGGAAATCGTCCCGCGCCAGTCCCGGATCGCCCCCACGAGGATGGAAAGGAGTCCGACGGTTTCCGCCAATGCGTCGGACTCCGGGCTGGAGATGCGCACCAGCATGTGCCCCACCACGTCGTGCAGGTCGCGGCCCGGGCCGGGCTCGTCCGCGACGCATCCCTGTCGGGCCAGCGAAAGGAGCTTGCGCAACCGGTCCATGTCTCCGCCTCTTCCGGTGGCGAGTGCGATGCCTTCGCGCAGCGCCTTTTCCAGGCAAAGGCGCATGGTTTCCGACGGACCCGAGGTCAGGACGGATTGGCGCCGGTAGGCGTCGGACCCGGAGCTCATCCGGTTCTGTCCGGTCCGGGAAAGCGACTCATGCCGGCTGGTCCAGCAGTCCCGCCAGGAATCGTCGATCGATGGCGCGGAAGGTGCAGTCTCCCATGACGCGCCCGCCCTGCACGAGCATGGACCGGAAGCGATCGGCGACTTCGAAGGGGGAACGGAGCAGCAGGATGGAGCCGCTCTGGTCGGATTCCTCGGAGAACGAGTCCCCATCCGAGGAGGACCGCGGTTCCTCCGAACCTCCACCGCCGCCGCCGCCCCCGCGCAGGGAGTCGCCGGTGGAGAACTGCGCATTGTCTTCCTGGCTTTTCACCACCATGTCGGTGGCATCGCTCTGGTCCCGCGCGCGGAGGGCCTTTTCCACCGCGGCCATTCCCAGCTGCGACTGGAATTGGCCTTCTCCACGGTGCATGTTCTGCTGGCCCTGCGCCGCGTG
>CAYXXL010000380.1:0-2982 GCA_964469025.1 uncultured Fibrobacteria bacterium | reverse complement strand
CGGCACCACGGCCACCTTCCGCCTCGTGCGCACGGCGACGGCCTGAAATGCGGGGACGGAGGGACCGGCGCCTGGCGGGGGCGGAAGCCTCGGCGCTCGCGATCCTCCTCTGGACGGGCATCTCCGCATGGCGGGCGGGGGTCTTCCGCGGGCCGGATCCGTTGCCCGGCCACGTGCGGCACGCCATGGTCCTCGACGGCCAGGGACCCTCCGGTTCGCGCGCCCTGGAGGGGTTGCGCCTGCTGCGCGACGGACGGACGGACACGCTGGTCCTTTCCGGAGTGGAGATCGGCGGCGGGTTCTTCTATTCCATGCTCTGGGTGCGCATGCTCCCCCTGTCGCGCGCCGAGCGCGAACGCGTCGTGGAACTCCGCTCCGACTGCACCAGCACCCAGGACGAGGCCCGCGTCGCGGCTTCCATCTTCTCCGGCGACGACACGGTGCTGGTGGTCACCAGCGCCTTCCACGCCTGGCGCGCGGCTTCCATCTTCCGCCGCCGCGCCGGGTCCGGAACCGTCTTTCGCGTCCATGCCACCGGAGACGAGGTTTGGGATCGGGGCTGGTCGGACCGCGAAGGTCGCAAAATGCGGTTCCTGGAGTGGACCAAGCGAGCGGTCTGGGTGCTCTGGGAACAATGGTTGCCCGCCCGGGGAGAACCCGCATGGCACAACTCCGTCCGCGGGGCGGCGCTGGGCCAGATCCCCGCTTCGGCCTGGATTCCGTGAGGCCGACCTCCATCCTCGTCCGGTGCCCGTCGCCGATGCGGCACCATCGCGAAAAACATGCTCGAAAGGAGCCCTGAATGTCCGGGCCGTGGGAAAGAAAGATCCGAAAGCGCGACTGGGCTCGCGAGCTGCTCGAACTGGTGCATGCACAGGGCTACGAAGCGTCCACCTTCCGGGAGCTGCGCCACATCCTGAACGCCAACCGGGACGAGATTCCCGCCCTGCAGAACGCCGTGGCGGCGTTGCTGGAGGAGGGGCAGATCCGGGTGGGCTCCCGCGACCGCATCCACGCGGCGAAGGAGAGGCCCACCAGGGCCGAGCGCAACGCGAAGCGCGAGCGGAACCGGGAGCTCGGCCGGAGTCCCGGGAAGGGTCCGGTCGCCGACGCCTCCAAGACGGAATCCGTCACAACGGGACCGGGTTCCTGGAAGGGACCGTCCTGGAAGCAGGTCCAGAAGCTCTTCGCCGATTCCCACGAACTGCCGGGGCCGTTCCCGCAGACGGTGAAGGACCAGGCCGAAAGGTACCGCGAACCGGGCGTGGAGGAGATGAAGGGCCGCGTGGACTGCCGCACCGACGAGGTCTGCACGATCGACCCATGGAACGCCCACGACCACGACGACGCGGTCGGGGTGGAGGATCTCCCCTCGGGCGGATGGCGGCTGGACGTCCACATCGCGGACGTCTCCCACTACGTGGCCGAAGGCGGCCCCCTGGACAAGCAGGCGCTGAAGCGTTCCTTCACCACCTATCTCCCCTGGACGGCCGTGACCATGCTTCCCCAGGGCCTGGCCGCCGACCTCTGTTCCCTGCTCGAAGGGAAGGATCGCCTGGCGCTCTCCTGCCGGATGGAGATCTCGGGAGACGGGCATGTCCTGTCCCAACGCTTCTTCGAGTCCGCCGTCCGCGTGAGGCGGTTCCTTTCGTACGAACAGGCGCAGGAGCTCGCGGACAAGGGCGATCCGGCCCTGCTCCGCCTGAAGGCGTGCTCGGAATCCCTGCTACGGCGACGCAGGGAGGAGCACCTCCTCGAATTCGACATGCCGGAACCCCGCGTGGTCTTCGACGACAAGGGCGAACCGGTGGACGCGCGGCCCGGGGTGCGGCTGGCTTCGCACCGCTGGATCGAGGAGGCCATGCTCGCCGCCAACCGCTGCTGCGCCCGGCTGCTGGACGAGAAGGACCTGCCCGGACTCTACCGGGTGCACGAGCCTCCCGAGCAGGAGTCGCTCTGGACCATCTCCGCATGGGCCGTCGCGCTCGGCCTCCCGCGCTGGAATCCCTCGCGGCGCGCCGACGGCGTGGAGGAGACCAACGTCCGTCCGCAAGCGCAGGAATGGCTCGCGAGAATCCTGGGGAGCGGGGAGATTCCCGCAGGACTGCAGGGCAAGACGATCCGCTCCATGAAGAAGGCGCGCTACAGTCCGGACTGCCGCGGCCACTTCGCCCTGGGTTGGCTGCACTACGCGCACTACACCAGTCCCATCCGCCGCTATCCGGATCTCTGGACCCACCGCGTGATCAAGGAACACCTGAAGAACGGCCAGGTGCCTGGGCGCTGGCCGGCCGTGGTGCGACGGCTCGCCACCCACGTCAGCGGTCGGGAGGACGCGGTGGTGAAGGCCGAACGCTCGGGCATCAAGTGCTGCTCGGCCTGGATCCTGCGCGAACGTCTCGGCGAGGAGTTCTCCGCGGAGATCACGGGGGTGGAAGCCATCGGCATGTTCGTGCAGCTCAAGGATCCCTGGGCGGAAGGGATGATCCACGTGCGCCGCATGTCCGACGACTTCTACATGCACGACGAAGAGCGCATGGAGCTGAAGGGGAGATCCAACGGGAAGGTCTTCCGCATAGGGGACGTGGTCCGCGTGCGTCTCGCGCAGGCCGATCCCGTCCAGGGATGGGTGGACTTCGAACCGGTCCTTGAAGGAGGAGAAGGTCTGCCATCCGCGCCCGTGCGCGCGGCTTCCTCGGCCCGACGCGCCCGGATCCCCGGTTCCCGCGGGCCCGAAGTCCGCGGTCCCGGGCGGAAGGGGCGGGGAAGGCGGCAGTGAGGCGACCGGGAGAGTGACGGAGGTTCTATCTTTGCCTCCCTCATGCACGAAGCCCAAGTGGTGGAATTGGTAGACGCGGCGGACTCAAAATCCGCTGGAGGTGACTCCATGACGGTTCGATTCCGTCCTTGGGCATGTTTCTTCATCGTGCTGCTCTTGGCGGTCGCAGCGCATGCGGGAGACGGGGTGCGGTTGCAGGACCA
>CAYXXL010000379.1:0-3024 GCA_964469025.1 uncultured Fibrobacteria bacterium | reverse complement strand
GCGATGGCGGTGGCCCGGGTGGTGGTGCCATCCGATTCTACGCTGCCCAGGTCTCCATTGTTGTAGATGACGCTCAAAGGTCCCACTGCACCGTTGACCACCTGATGGCGATAGGTCGCAACGCTGGTCTTGTTCTGGATGTACTCGGTGGTGGCTCCCGCCGCGTCTCGGTGGACGATGTGCGAGGTGTCGCCGTTCTTGGACTCGGAGATGGTCTGTGCCGGTGCGTCGCCGTCGGCGTCGCTCACCAGGGAACCCAAGGAGTCGTACTGGAAGTGGGAGATTCGTCCGTTGGGCTTCCGATAGGATTCCAGAAGTCCGCCCGACCGGTAGGTGAAGGCATGGACCTTCCCGTCGGGCTGAACGACGGATGTCACGTTCCCCCCGGCGTCCTTGTTCACCGTCGTCACCCGCGGCTGGCCATCCGATCCAGGGGACCCGGTGTATCGCACGGTGCGATCGCCGAGATATTCGATGCGCGTCGTGTCGGTGCGATTCCGGATCTGGATGGTACGCCCTTGGTCGTCGTAGGTGAAGGCGCGGAGGGTATCCCCGGTGAAGGAGCTCCTGGTCAGGACATGGCGTCCCAGGGAATCGAACACCCAGATGTCGCTCGACTTGGAGTCGCGGATCGCCACTTCGCTTCCAGATCCGAACGGATTCCGGATTTGGATCTTGCGGATTCGCTTGTTGACGACATCGCAGAAGTAGGCCCAATCATCGTGTCCCATGGACAACCCGGCAGGTTCGCTCAAGTCGGATTGGGTGGCATCCTCCCCATCCGCGCCTTCGCCGCGAACCCCGGTACCCGCCACGGTACGGATCAAGCCATCCGGAGAGATGCACCGGATTCGATTTGCGTCCCCGTCGGCGAAACACAGATCGTTTCCGATTTTCGTGATGTTGCAGGGATTCATGACCTGTGCATCCCTCGCGAATCCTCCATCTCCGCTGGTGATCGCCGTGCCGTCGCCAGCCAGGCGCCAGATCCGCCCCTCACCATCCACGCGGAAGATGTATCCCTGCGATCCGATGACGAATTCCGTATCCGAAGTCCAAAGCGCCACCCACGGATGATACAGATCGATGCTGGTCGCGGAGACTCCATCGGTCGGCACCCCGCGGCCACCTCCTGCCACCACGACGGAAGCACCACCCAACGTCTCCTTGTAGACCTTGTCGGAAAACGGGGTGGTGACCAGTGCCTCGTCCTTGCCATTCACATCCACTCCCCATGTTGGTTGGGACCTGTGGCGACTGAACACGGAGATCGCCCCGGTTCCGGTGTCCATCTTCAGGATGTCAGCGTCGCGACCTTGGTCGCCCCATGCCTGGGCGATCAGCAAAGTGCCGTCTGCAAGGAACGCGAACTCGTCCACTTGGCAACCCGGACAAGGGATGGTCCGGAGAAGGGTTCCGTCCGTCGAGTAGTGGAGGACTTTCTGAGAGCGATCGGTGGCAACCCAGAGCGAGCCGTCGGGTCCCACCCTGAGATCGGGCGACCAATCGGGCAATCCTGTTGCGACGGTTCGAATGGGCGTCGTGCCCAATGCCGTGGGAGCGTTGCGGATTCCGCCTGTCCCGAGATCCACGGTTCCCGCCAAGGGATTGAGCGACTGCCTGGATCCATCCTCCCAAGACGAAGCCGCCGCACCCTTGAGAGGGTATGTGTGCGATTGTCCGAAACGGAATTCATTGGTCTCCCGGTTCGCGCCGATCGCGTATCCCGTGCCTTCGTACCCGAATCTCGGGACCGACTGGTAGACGCCGTCGTAGACGTAGTTCACACTGATGCTGGCCTGGACCTCGTGAGCTGGTCGACCCCAGGCATCGTTTCCATCCCAGGTGAAGTCGTAGGATTGCCCTGGATTGGGAGGGAAGGTCTTTTTCAGCACCTGTCCACCCGCGTTCACCTGGAGTTCGATCGCCTTCAACGAGGCCGGGACCGAGTCGCCCGAGACATTGATCTTGATATGACGGAATCGGTTCATCCCGGATGTCCGATCAGAAGAATAGACGAGGGCTTCGCCGGTTCCCGGAATGGCAATCGCCTCCCCGAGACTCCGATCCTGGATTCCGAGGATGGAGCCCGAATCCCTGCAGCAATCTTGGTCTTCGACATCCAACTCCGGTTCTGCCTGGTTTGAATCGGCGTCGGAGGGAGGACTTACGCCCCAGTTCGCATCCCAAGCGGTGAAGTGGGGGAGGAGCACTCGCCAGAGGGATTGCCCAACCTGATAACGCGAGCCGAGCCGATCCAATTCGTCAACGCTCCAACCGCTTGCCAGTAGAGAATCTTCGGGGGCGGCGAGCCCACTGCCCGTCACATCCACCTCCGCCCTGCCGTTTTCGATCCCGACAATTTTCAGGACCACTCCGGATTGGTCGGGATCCCATTCGGCATAGTCTCGATCGTAGGATCCCAGGGGAACTGGAATTCCCGTGGGGAAGCCGAGGAAATTTTCCACGTAGAACGGAATGGGGCGATCGAAATAGATCTCGCCTCCCGGAGCTTCGTCCGCCGAGAATTCAACCGCATAGGTGTAGGCGACTCCTGGAGGCAGGATCCCGGGCATGGCCTCGGGTCCATGCTCTCCCACCGTATATTCGGTGGCCCGGAAGGTCAGGGAAGTCGGTTGCGACTGCTCTCCGTTGGAATCCACCATCGTCGCCTGCAACCCGGCGGGGACAACAAGGAACAGAGTTCTGCTTCCATCCTGGTCGGTGGTGGTGGAACCCACCATGGTCTGGACCGTAGTGGAACCAAAAGCGACCGAAGTGGAAACGGGATCCAATCCCACCAGGCGCACATCGGGAGCGATGGAATAATCGCTGGCCCGGACTTGGACCGTGCGTTGCGCAGGGAGGAAACGTTCGCGTTGGAAATCCATCACGACAGACCCCACGGCAAGCACCGCCATGTCGTAGCGGCCATCGGCTCGGGTGCGTGTGGAACCCCATTCGTCGTGGTCGAGAACCGACACCACTACGCCTTGGAGGGGCACTCCATCCCTGGTGAAAACC
>CAYXXL010000378.1:0-3027 GCA_964469025.1 uncultured Fibrobacteria bacterium | reverse complement strand
CCACCTGGGTGCTGTCGCCCACGGAAGCCAACCACAGCCCCTTGATGGTGCTGTAGTCGGAGATTCCGGTGTAGCGGATGGACACGTAGCTCAGCACACCAGAATTGTCGTGCGGATTGGGCGCCAGGGAATCGCCGAAGCTCAGGAGCGCCGTGTCCCCCGTGATGTCGGAGGTCACGTTGTCCACACCGCCGGGGAAATTGTTGGGAGCCCGACCGAGGATGTAGATGCCCCCCCACAGGCCGCGGTTGTCGTTGGTGGGGGAAAGCGCCCCGTGAAAACCCATGCCGTCCAACTCGGAGGTGAAGAGAATGGGTTGGGTGGCAGTCCCCTTCGCGTAGATCTTCCCGCCCCTGGATACGACCAGCATGGTGGCGGAATCGGAACGCGAGTCGCCGAGCACCAAGGTGCCTGCCTGGATGTCCAACGTGGCTCCGGGCCTTACGAAAACCTTGTTGTGCATGCGGTAGATGTGGTCGTTGGTCCAGTTGGTCGTGGTCCCGACGGGGATGGAGCCAGTGCGGATCTCGATGGTGTCCGGTGCGGCTGCGGTCGCGGCGGCGGCGAATCCGGCCGCCAGCGCGATGGCGAGCGATCGATGGAACTTGTTCATGGTCGTCTCCTGCTCTCTGTGGATTCAGGCCCTTCGCGGTGGATCCGCCAACGGTCTGCGATTGACGACCAAAAGCTCATGAACCGGAGTATTCGATCCATTACAGGTGTGTTTCGCTTCGGGAACCCGTTGGTGAGAGGAAGATGAGACCCCCTCGTGGGTCGCCGGTCCTCACGACTTGGGAAGACGTATTTCCACTTGGAAAACGCCGGGCTCCGGCACCGTCGCCTGGATGGTTCCCCCCATGTGCAGAACCAGTTCACGACTGAGCGAAAGTCCCAGACCGGCTTGTCCTTGGCCGGCGACTCGGGCGGGATCCCGCCTCCAGAAGCGGTCGAATACGCGCCCCGCCTCCGATGGCTCCAACCGACTTCCATCGTTGCGGACCACGATCCGGACCACGTCGTCTTCGTCCCGGGCCCGGCACTCGATCCATCCCCCGGGGGTCGCGTGGTGGACGGCGTTCTCCAAAAGGTTCCGCAACACGATGGAGAGCCATTCCCGGTCCGCCCGGACCGGCAAGGAGGTCGGCACTTCGAAAACGGCCTTGGATCCCCGTCGCGAGGCTTCCTCCTCCAATGTCCTCCAGCGTTCCTCGAGCGTCGCGGAAAGATCGATTATCGCGAGATCCGGCTCGATCTGGGCGCCGTCCAACCGGGCGAGCACCATCAGAGATTCCATGAGGGATTGCATGCCGATCGTGATGGCGAGGCTTCGGTGCAAGGCGGAACGCGCCTCCTCCTCCACGTCGTCCACCCCCACCTCCAGCGTGGTGCGGAGCCCCGCCAAGGGCGTCCGCAACTCGTGGGCGAGATCGGCCAACAGCGTCCGCTCCCGCTGGAAGGCCGCGGAGAGACGTCCCAGCGTGTTGCCCAGCGCCTGCACCAAAGGCGCCACCTCCACGGGCACGGCGATGTCCGTCAGACTTCCGGTCCGGGTCTCGTCCACTTCCTTCAGCCGCTCCGCGATCGCTCCCAGCGGCTCCAAGGAGGAGCGGACCAGCAGGAACAGGAAAAGGGAAAGGAGGAGCTCGGCGACGCACCAGACCAGCAGGAACCGCCAGCGCACGTCCCGCAGACGGTTCTTGGCGTCCCGGAAATCCTGCCCGACGAAGACGGTCGCCGTGAACGCGGGTTTCCCGGAATCCGCGGCGGGAAGGACGACGGACCTGGAGACGAACCGCATCCTGTGGAGGGTGGCCGGATGGAACCACCCGAAGATCTGGGAGTCGCGCTCCAATCGCTCCGATGGAAAGTACGCGGTTCCCAACGACGCCGAACGCCCGATCGTCCTGCCTGCGGGATCGCGGACCTCGAAGTACTCCAGCGAATGGGGGTCGCGGAATTCGCTCTGGTCCAGGAGCTTCGCGTCGAAGGAGATGCCGTTTTCCGTCCCTTGGCAGGCGGAGGCGATCCCCAGCGCCCGACTCTCCAGGGACCGGTCGATCTGCTCGATCCAGCTCTTCTTCACCAGGTAGTACGAAGTGGCTCCTCCGGCCGCCATGACCACGGTAGTGGCGGCGAACCCGCCCGCCAACAGCTGGAACAGGATGGACGATTTCAGGCGCATGTCTTCTCCCCGAGCACGTACCCGAACCCCCGTCGCGTGTGGAGCAGCCGCGACCGCCCTTTGGATTCCAGTTTTCGGCGAAGGTACCCCACGTACACCTCCACGACGTTGCTGCGGCCCGGTTCGCCGCCGGGATGGAGGTGCTTGTGCAATTCATCGGGTCTCGTCGGTTCCCCGTTGCGGCGGGCCAGGAATTCCAGGATCTGGAATTCCTTGGAGGTGAGGCTTATGGGATCCTCGCCCCGCCGCACCGTGTGCGCCCGGGTGTCCAGTTCCAGGTCCCCCACGCGGAGCACGGGTTCGGGTCCACGGCGTCGCAGCAGAGCGCGCGAACGCGCCAGGAATTCCTCGAAGGCGAAGGGCTTGACCAGATAATCGTCCGCGCCGGCGTCCAGTCCCCGCACGCGGTCCTCGAGCCCGTCCCGGGCGGTCAGGACCAGCACGGAGGAGTCCAGCTTCGCCGACCGGATGCGACGTAGGAATTCGAAGCCGTCCAGACCGGGAAGCATGAGATCCAGCACCACAAGATCCGGCGGAGCGATCAGGGCCATGGCGAGTGCCTCGCCTCCGTCTCCGCTCCCTTCCACGGAATGCCCTTCCCGTACCAATCCCCTCCGGATGGACTCGCGCAGGGGCAGGTAATCCTCCACCACGAGGATCCGCATCGACGCTCCGTTCCGCCGAAGGACCGCAACGCGATCCCGGCGAAGGGGAATAGGAAATGCCGGATCGTTCCGTCCACTGCGGAGAAACGCGAACGCAACGCGATGGACACCCAGATGACACGGTCCTCGCCTCCTTTCGAAGGACGGCGTTCCATCCACCTTCCTCCGGGATCCATCCAT
>CAYXXL010000377.1:0-3054 GCA_964469025.1 uncultured Fibrobacteria bacterium | reverse complement strand
GGCGATGGTTGGCATCCCAAGGTCGTGGTCCTGCGCGACGCTCGGGACAGCTTGGTGCCCCGCTCCGAGCATGTGGATGTCTGGGCGGATTTCGCCCGCCTGTGGGGTTTCCTGCCGCGCCATCAGGCGCTTTCCATCGCCGTGGCCGTGCACGACCCGGATCCCGATCGCAGCCTGGTGGGACGGTTCGGGACCATCATCGCCCACCCGAGCAAGGACACCGCCCCATGAACGGCTCCTACGACGATCGCCAGGACCACATCCCGGACCTCGCCACTCCGGAAATCGAAACCTTCCGGTTCGTGTTTCCAGGCTCCGACACCGAACTTCGCGTGGAGACCTCCGAATTCACCTGCGTCTGTCCCAAGACCGGCCTCCCCGATTTCGCGACCTTGAGGATCCGCTACCGGCCCAACGAACTCTGCCTGGAACTCAAGAGCTTCAAGGAGTATTTGCTCTCTTTCAGGGATCTCGGGATCTTCCACGAGCATGTGGTGAACGTGCTCAAGCGGGATCTCGTGAAAGCGTGCCGTCCGGCGTGGCTGGAGATCGAAGGGGTCTTCAACGCGCGGGGGGGAATCACCACCACTGCCATCGCCATCTACGGAGACATTCCATGACCACCTGGAACTTCAGCTCGGGCCCCGCGATCCTGCCCCGTCCCGTCGTCGAGAAGGCCGCCGCCGCGGTGCTCGAGTTCAAGGGAACCGGCATCGGCGTCCTGGAATGTTCCCACCGCTCCAAGACCTACGAGCCGGTCGTGGCTTCCGCGGAGGCCCGGTTGCGCAAGCTCATGGGCATTTCCGACGACTACGGCGTGATCTTCGTGCAGGGCGGGGCCTCGCAGCAGTTCGCGCTGGTTCCCATGAACCTGCTGGCCTCCACCGACACCGCCGACTACGTGGACACTGGAACCTGGGCGAACAAGGCCATCAAGGAAGCCAAGCTCTTCGGGAAGATCAACGTAGTGGCCAGCACCAAGGAAGACGACGGCACCTACCGTTCGCTTCCCGGCACGATGCACCTCACCCCCGGCGCGAAGTACCTGCACATCACCTCCAACAACACCATCTTCGGGACCCAGTGGCGCGAGTTCCCGGCGGCCAAGGTGCCGCTGGTCGCGGACATGAGCTCCGACATCTGCTCCCGCGTGGTGGACGTGTCCAGGTTCGGCGTCATCTACGCCGGCGCCCAGAAGAACCTGGGTCCTTCCGGCGTCACGGTGGTGATCGTGCGCAAGGATCTGTTGGGCAGGACCGATCGACAGATTCCGACCATGTTCGACTACCGCACCCACATCGACAACGGATCCATGTTCAACACGCCTCCCGCCTTCGGGATCTTCGTTCTGGACCTGGTCCTGGAGTGGCTGGAAGGGCAGGGCGGCATCGAGGGCATCCAGCGGATCAACGACGCCAAGGCCGCCAAGCTCTACGCCGAGATCGACCGGAACCCCCTGTTCAAGGGAACTGTGGACATCGCCGACCGCAGCCGGATGAACGTCTGCTTCCTGACCGCGAAGAAGGAGCACGAGGACCTGTTCAAGAAGCTCGGCCAGTCGCGCGGTTTCGTGGACTTCACCGGACACCGTTCCGTGGGCGGATTCCGCGCCTCCATATACAACGCCATGCCCGAGGCCGGCGTGGACGCGTTGATCGAGGCGATGCGGGATTTCGAGAAGAGCAATGGCTGACGATTCCCGTCCGGAATCCTCCCTCGGGGAGGGGGAAGGCGGGAACAGGCTCGGACGGCTTCCGCTCTGGCTGCGGCGGCGGAGGCGGTTCGCGTGCGTGAACTGCGGCTACGAGGGTTCGGCCCGCATCACCGGGGTGGGGCCGCTCCTTTGGGTCGTGCTCCTGGCCATGGCGTGGAACGCCTGGATGTTCCACCACGCGGGCATGGAGCCGGAAGCCCTGTTCGCGTGCCTGGTCGCGCTGGTGGGGGCGTGGGGAACCTTCAAGATGCCGCGTTGGATCCGCTGTCCCGCCTGCGGTTGGAAGCACCCCCTGGATGGTCGCGACGCGCCCTGAGATGAACCGCGGCTCCAGGGCTTACCTTTCCGGGGCATGGACACGGAATTGCTCGAGCAGCTGAGCCTGCGGATCGATGCCTTGATGGCCGACCGCGTCCGGCTTCGCCTGGAAGTGGATCGCCTCCAGGCGGAAGTCGGCAACCGCGGCTTCGAACTGGAGGCCGAACTCGCCCAGGCGAAGGCCGAGGTCGAGGCCGCCCGAGCCGACCTCGAGGCGGCCCGGGCGGAAGTCCAGGAACGGGACGGACGCATCAAGGCCGCGACCACCCGGGTGCAGGCCCTGGTCGAGCGGCTCCAGCAGGACTGACCCGTGGCCGACCGGCCTCTGGACAACACGCGTCGCGTCGCCATCGGCGGCGAGTCCTTCAACGTGCGTTCCGACGCCGCCCCCGAGACCATCGAACAGGTGGCCCGGCTGGTGGACGACCGTCTCCAGCGCGCCCGCGTCGCCCTGGGGGAGACGGATCGGTTCCGCGCCGCCGTGCTGACTTCCCTCCAGGTGGCGGGAGATCTCCTGGAGACCCGGCTGGAACTGGAATCCGCGCGGGCCGAACTCCGCCAGGTGAGGGAAAAGCTCGGCGACCTGGCTCGAAAGCTCTCGGAGGATTGACATGCTCCTGATGGAAGGCAAACCCGTCGTCGAGGCCATGCGCCAGGGTCTGAAGACCCGCATCGAGGCGCTGAAATCCAAGGGGACGACCCCCTGCCTGACCGTGACCCTGGTGGGCGACGATCCCTCGTCGCACATCTACGTCAACGCCAAGGACAAGGACGCCAGGGAGCTTGGGATCGAATCGCGCACCTTCCGGTTTCCCGCCACCACCACCCAGGCGGAACTGGAAGCGCATGTCCGGAAATTGTCCCGAGACCCTTCCGTCCACGGCATCCTGGTCCAGTCCCCGCTGCCGAAGGGACTGGACGAAGCCGCGGTGGTGGACCTGATCGACCCCCGCAAGGACGTGGACGGGTTCCATCCGCAGAACGTGGGGCTCCTGGTCCTGGACCGTCCCGGCCACCGTTCC
>CAYXXL010000376.1:0-3057 GCA_964469025.1 uncultured Fibrobacteria bacterium | reverse complement strand
TGGATCATCGCATCCGGGGTGCGCGGTTTCGGCACAACGCGGGCAAGGCGGCGGCGTTGGCCACGGGGTTCGCGGTCGCCCAAGGAGACTACGTGATCACGATGGACGGCGACCTCCAGGACGATCCCGCCGAGATCCGTCCCCTGATGGACCTGCTGGATTCCGGTTGGGACATGGTCTCCGGCTGGAAGCAGGTCCGCAACGACCCGGTGGACAAGACCCTCCCCAGCCGTTTCTTCAACGGCCTGGTGCGCCGCGTTTCCGGCCTGAAGCTCCACGATTTCAACTGCGGACTCAAGGCCTACCGTCGCGAAGTCCTGCCCAGTTTGCGCCTGTACGGCCAGATGCACAGGCTCCTTCCCGTCATGGCGCACTGGGACGGATTCCGGGTGACGGAAAAGGTGGTCAACCACCGCGCCCGCCAATTCGGGGTCAGCAAGTACGGCTGGAGCCGCGGGTTCCACGGGCTCTTCGACCTGCTGACGTTGTGGTTCCTGCACCGTTACTTGCGCCGGCCTCTGCACCTGTTCGGGAGCATCGGGTTGGTGGCGTTCGTGGTGGGGGCGCTGCCCATCCCCTGGTTCGCCATGCAATGGATCCTGACCGGGGCGCTGCGGGTGCGGCCCTTGCTCCTGTTGTCCGTGGGTGGCATCATCCTGGGCGTGCAGTTCCTGTCCCTGGGCCTGTTGGCCGAGCTCATCCAGAGTCGCGAACGCACGGGCGAAGGCCCGGTGGCGGAGAGGGTCTGAACCCGCCGGCGGACATCCCGCTCCTTTTGGTGGGCGCGGCCGTCGGAGCGTGCCTGGGTTCTTTCGCGAACGTCGTGGTCTGGCGCCTCCCGCGCGGCGAGTCCGTGGTCCATCCCGGTTCGCGGTGCCCATCCTGCGGGCATCCCATCCCCTGGTACCGGAACCTGCCCATCGTCACCTGGCTGGTCCAGCGCGGCCGCTGCGCCTGGTGCCACGCCTCCATTCCCGCCTTCTACGTGCTCGTGGAAGCCAAGTGCGCGTTGCTGGGTCTGGTGGGTGCCGCTCTCTTGGAGCACGGATGGCAAATGGGGGATGCCCTGGGTTGGACCCTCTTCGCACTGGTGGCCGTACCGGTGGCCCTGATCGATTGGGAGCGGTTCGAGATCCCCGATCCTCTGGTCTTCTGGGCTTTGGTGGCCGGATTCGTTTCCAGGACCTGGGCCGGGGAGGATCATATCCTCGCCTTTGGCACGGTGGTCCGCGATGCCCTGTTCGCGGCGGGGTTCCTGTACGCACTCCACTTCCTTTCCCGCTATCTGGTAGGGGTATGGGGTGGATTTGTTCGCGCCGTTCTCCCGAAGGGGATCCGGTGGTCCTGGCGGAGGGGCTGGAAGCGCGACCTGCTGTTGTCTGGGCTCCGCTGGGGCCGGTTCCACCCCGATATGGAGGCACTGGGCCTGGGCGACGTGAGTTTGGGCCTGGCCGCAGGAGCCTGTCTGGGGTTCCACGCGGTGATCCTGGGCCTGGCTCCGGCGGCGCTCCTGGGCGTGGGCGGATACTTCCTGCGCAGACGATTCCCCGGCAAGGCGCAGGCCGCGGTGGATCTGGGTCTGGACCCGATGTCCGTTCCCTTCGGTCCGTTTTTGTGCGCGGGGTTCCTCCTGGCGCGCCTGTGGATCGGTTTTCGAGGAAGTCCCTTCCCCTTCTGAGAGAATGAACCGGCCAAACGCGAATTGGCCGACTGGAGAGTACGGACCACCGATGGGAATGGGGAAAACCTCCGGTGGATCGGGCATCGACCGGGTATGTTGTCGGGGTTCGTCGTGGGCCCTCATTTCCAACCGGAATTCACAATGCTTGCTGAATCGCGTCCATCCAAGCTGGGACTGCTGGTCTTCTCCTGCCTCCTGGCCATGGCTTCCCGTTCCCAGGCCAAGACCCTGCTGTGGCTGACCAACTGGTACGACAGCAACATGGACAGCCTGATCGCCATGGATTCCGTCTACATCCCCAACTACAACGGCACCAACGGTTATTACTACGGGACCGCGCCGCAGATGCTGACTCCCACGAACGCCTATGCCCCTCCCATCCCGGTGAACGCCGGAAATACCGTGGGGATGCCCACCGCCCTCACCGAGCTTTGGTACGCGCTGCCCAACTGGAACTCCGCCAACTACAACGCGGGGGAGATCAACATCCAGATCCGCGACAGCGTGGCCAAGCACCAGTACAACACCGGTGCGACGAACCCGATGCAGATCAACCTCGGACACGAGGACGGGCAGACCGGACAGTTGAACCAGGCCAACACCGGGGCGGGCACCCCCGGGTCCGTTGACGCTTGCGCCAATTCCGTCCCCGGCGATACCGTCTGGCTCATGCCGACGGCGAAAAATCCGACAGGCACCTACATCGGGAACGCATTCACCTGCTCCGACCACAATCCATTCTTCACCAAGGTCGGCACGGTCCACATCTACAACCCCTGGCCGGGCAAACCGGATTACATCCAGTTGGGGAACCAGTTCTATCCCACATTCCCGGATTCGGGGCGGCCCGGGTGGTACTCCACCACGCTGTACACGGATCCCCGCAACCCGTTGCCATTCCAGGTGCGCGTCGCCAGTGGTGACCCGACGGCTCCCGCCTCCGCTGGGATCCAATATCTGGACGCGGGCGGTCTGAACGGGAATGCCAACGGCACGTTCTTCGACTTCACCACCACGCCCGGGACCGGCGGATCGGTCTGGATCATGCCGCCCTTGGTGAGCGCCACCTCCACCATCAGCACCAAAGCACCGGCGGTGGCCCTGTCCTTGTACGTCCAGGATCCGCCCTGGAGTTCCACCACCTTGCGCGTGGTGCTGAAGGGCGTGACCGCCGAATTCGTTCCCGTGGTCACCCAGTACTGCGGCTGGTATTTGGAGACATTCTACACCGGCGCCGTCCCCACGAACATCGTTTTGAGCCAGCCGTTGGGCGACACCCTTTTCGGAGCCAAGGGGCAGGAAGTCGCGCCCACCTCCATGGCCGCCTACGGCAACTGGATCACCTGCCCGTCGTTCCGGCAGCAGAGATACCGCCA
>CAYXXL010000375.1:0-3070 GCA_964469025.1 uncultured Fibrobacteria bacterium | reverse complement strand
TGTGCCGCCGCCGGGAACCCATTGGGAACCCGTGGCACCCAGTTGGAGGTCGTCGTCGTGGACCCCGCCGGGGGGTCGGACGGTTCCTGCAGAGCCCGTCAGGTCCAGCATCGGCTCCAACGCGGCCCCCGCACCGGACAACGCTTCGCGGCTGGAGATCCAGTACAGGCTGTCGGCGCGCTGGGTGAGGTTGCGCCGCAGGGCGGTGCCCAGGAAGACGGATTCCGCCGAATCCAACGAGGCGCCTGAAATGGCGCCGAGGGCGATGCACAGGAAGATCAAGCGAAACCTCGCGTGGGTTGCTTGGCACATCGCCCAAGTCCGGACTGTCGATGGGACGGCGCATCCCGGATGCCCGAGGAGACGTCCCCGAGCACCGGTGTCATCTCCGGGCCAGTCGCAGGATCCACCCGGCCAGAAGGATGATCGCGAGCACCCAGATCCCCCACCAGAGCCACAGGTCCGAGCCCGTCCAGGAGTTGTTCATGTGCATCATGTGCCGACCGCCTTCGCTTCCGTGTCCGTTCTTCCGCCGGTCCGCCATGCCAGCGAGGCCAGGCTCTTCCGGGTGGATTCGGGATCCACGTGCAGGATCCCGTGGATTCCCAGGCCGTTCGCGATTTCCACGAACATGGGCGTGTTCTCCAGGTAGGCGACGTTCGCCGGCCGCGTCCTGGACGCGTCCAAGGCCAACCGGAAGATGTCCGGGTCGGGCTTCCGCAGTCCCACGTAGCACGACGACACGAAGAAGTCCACCACTTCGCCCAGCTTGAACGCCGCGATGCGATGTGCGTTCAGTTCGCGCCCTTCGTTGCTCACCGCCACGACCTTCAAACCGTGCTCCGCCTTCAGGTCGCGGACCATCCGGATCATCTCCGGGACGGACCTGGATTCGGCGAACATGAACTGCCTGAAGCTCGCGAGGGTGAAGGGCCGCTCGCGATGGAACACCACCAGTTCCAGGTATCGGTCCAGGTCGATCTTGTCCACCTCGTAGGCCTCGAAGGCCTGGTGGTGGCGGTCCTCCAGCTCCTGGGCATCCAGGCCGAACTCCTGGGCCGCCCGGGTCCGGGAGGCGCGACCCCAACCATCGGAGAGGAGCACTCCTCCGATGTCCACGAACAGGGCTTCGATCAGCGCTGCCACAGGATCTCTCCGGATTCCAGCGGCACCTGGACGTTCTGGAAGCGGGGGATCGCCCGCACCGTGTAATCCGACGCAGGGCGGGAGTCGGAGACCGCCCCGCTGTAGGCGTAGCTTCCCGGAGCTCCGGCCAATGCGCGGACCGTTCCCATCTCGTGGCGCACGGCGATCGCGCCGTCGAGTCCATCCGCGTACAGCTCCAGTCGCACACCCGCGGGCTCCAGCTCGTCGAGCCAGACCTGGACCTCGAACAGATGCTGCTCGTTGCGGGTCTCCACCTTCAGCTCCCCGAAGCGGAGGTCGGCCCATTTCCTTTCCAGGTCCGATCGCCATTCCACGATCTTCGCGCCCACGGCTCCGTTGTCCGCCGAGCGTGCACGGAAGGATTCCGCCGCCGGGAGGTAGCGCTGCTCGGTGTATTCGCGCACGGCGCGCTCCGCCGAGAACCTCGGTGTCAAGCGGGCCATGCTCTCGCGCATCCGGTTGACCCAGGCCACCGGGATTCCGCGTTCGTCTCGGGTGTAGAATTCCGGGATGACCTCGCCTTCCAGCATGTTGTACAAGGCTTCGGCTTCCACGGCGTCCAGGCCCGGATCGTCGCCGTGTTCCAGGCCGTCGCCCAGCGCCCATCCGACTTCAGGCGTGTAGGCTTCGGCCCACCAGCCGTCCAATTCGGAAAGGTTGATGCCCCCGTTCACCAGGACCTTCATGCCGCTGGTGCCGCACGCTTCCCAGGGTCGTCGGGGCGTGTTGATCCAGACGTCGACGCCTTGGACCAGATGCTCGGTGAGGATCATGTCGTAGTCGCTGAAGAATATGGCGCGTCCCAGGACTTCCGGTCTCTGGACGAAATGCGTCCATTCCTGGAGCAGGGCCTGGCCGGCCTGGTCGGCCGGATGGGCCTTGCCCGCCAACAGGATCTGCACCGGCCTCTGGGGATCCGTCAGGATCCGGACCAGGCGGTCGGGATCGTGCAGGAGCAGGTTGGGCCTCTTGTAGGTGGCGAACCGCCTCGCGAATCCCAGCGTGAGGACGGTGGGATCGAACTGGTGCTTGGAGCCCTCCACGTCCTCGCGCGCCGCGCCCGACTCCGCCCGCTGCCGGGACAGTCTCGCCTGGATGTATTTCGCCAGGGACTTGCTCGCCGCGGTGTGGAACTGCCAGAGTCGCGAGTCGGAAATCCTCCGGATCTCCCCTTCCATGTTGCTGGTGTTTCCCAGCCACCGGTCCTTGCCGCAGGTCTCCGTCCAAAGGTCGTCGGCTGCCGCGGAATCCCAGCTCGACATGTCCACTCCGTTCGTGATGTGGCCTACCGGAACCTCGTTCCTGGGCCAGCGGGGAAACAGCGACTGGAACAGGCGTCTGCTGACCTCTCCGTGGAGGCGGCTCACGCCGTTGACCGCCCCGCATCCGCGGATGGCGAGGTAGGCCATGTTGAAGCTCTCCGAGTCGTCGTTCGGATCCTTTCGACCCAGCGCGAGGAGGTCGTGGAATGGAATCCCAAGCCTCTGCGCGGCGTAGCCACCCAGGTACTGCTCGACCAGGGCCGGGGAGAAACGGTCGAACCCGGCCTCGACAGCCGTGTGCGTGGTGAAGATGTTCCCCGCACGCGTCGCGGCCAGGGCGGCGGCGAAGGGCTGTCCCGACTCCTTCATGAAATCCCTGGCTCGCTCCAGCACCGCGAACGCGGCGTGCCCTTCGTTCAGGTGGCAGACTTCCGGCTTGTGCCCCAAGGCCTCCAGGAGTCGCCATCCCCCGATCCCCAGCACCATCTCCTGCTTGAGCCGCATCTCCGGACCGCCACCGTAGAGTTCGCTGGTGATCCCGCGATGCGCCGGGTAGTTCGCCGCGTCGTTGCTGTCCAGCAGGTAAAGCTTCACTCGACCCACTTGCACCTGCCAGGCCCGCGACCAGACGGAATAGCCGG
>CAYXXL010000374.1:0-3071 GCA_964469025.1 uncultured Fibrobacteria bacterium | reverse complement strand
AAGCTGAATGGTATAGGCGGCACTGGCCACTTGGCTGTTGGAGTTCCCCGAGGATGTAGCGATGGCCTTGATGGTCTCTGTAGCACTCACCGCGATGGGCGCGGAATAGACGTTGGAGCTGGCGGTGGGAGCGGATCCATCCACGGTGTAGTAGATGGTGGCTCCACCCGTTGCCGAGGCCAAGGTGACGCTCTGAGCCGAAGTGTATGATCCAGCCACTGGACTGAAGGTGGGACTTTCTGTAATGCCGGGAATGGCGATGGTGTAGACAGCGCTGGAAACCGAACTCGTGCCGTAATTGGTGGCAACCGCGATGGCCTTGATGGTCTCGTTCGCACCCACGCCGAGGGGTGTGGAATAGACACTGGAGCTTGTGGTTGGAGCGGTCCCATCCAGGGTGTAGTAGATGACGGCCCCGGGTGTGGTCGAGGCTAGGGCAACGCTCTGCGCTGCGGTGTAGGTGCCTCCCACCGGGTTGAGGGTTGGAGCTGCGGCGGGGAGCTGGATGGTATAGGCTGCAATGGCCACTAGGCTGTTGGTGGATCCCGCCGCGACGGCGACGGCCTTGATGGTCTCGGAGGTAATGACGGAAATCGGGGCCGTGTAGACGCTGGACGCTGTGGTGGGTTGGGATCCATCCACGGTGTAGTAGATGGTGGATCCCGAGGTGGCGCAGCTCAGGCCCACGCTTTGCCCGGTGGAATAGGTGCCTGCCGGGGGAGTGAACGTGGGAGAGGTCGTTTGCCCAAGGATGGAAATGGTGTAGACCGCGACGGCCGGGGAGCTGGTGAACCCATTGGCGATGGCAATGGCCTTGATGGTCTCGGAACCCGTGACGGCGATTGCCGTGTCGTTGTACTTCGTGGAGGCCGAGGTCGGGGAGGAGCCATCCAGGGTGTAGTAGATGGTGGCCCCGGAGGTGGCGCTGCTCAGGACCACGGTTTGAACGGAGGAGTAGGTCCCGGCTGCGGGAGCGAAGGTGGGGGCGCTGGTGGATCCGATGCCGTAGGCGGCGTTCGCTACGGGACTCGTGGCCATCCCGCCCGCGACGGCGATGGCTTGGATGGATTCGCTCGCGACCACGGGGATGGCGGCTCCCGAGTATTTCGTGGAAGCGGTGGTGGGCACCGATCCATCCGTGGTGAAATAGATGGTCGCACCTGTCGTGGCGGAACCTAGCGACACGTTCTGGGCAGTCGAATAGGTCCCGGCCGCCGGGCTGAAGGTCGGGGAACTCGCCACCCCGATGACGTAGGTCGCGCTGCTGGTCGCGCTGGTGGGATGACCGCTCGCCACGGCGATGGCCTGGATGGTCTCCCCGACCGGTACCGAGATGGCGGTGTCGGCGTACTTGATCGAGGCCGTGGTGGGAACGGTTCCGTCGGTGGTGTAGTAGATCTGGACCCCGGTCGAGGAACTGGTCAACGAGACGCTCTGGGCGGTTGAGTACGTGCCCCCAGCAGGTGTGAAACCGGGAGCGGCCAAGGCGGGTGCAGCCGTTACCGTAAAGGTCACGGAGGAGGTGGCACTATGACCGGCGTCGTCCGACAACGTGACGATCAGGGTGTCCATTCCAGCCGAAGCCGACGCGCTGGCCTGTAGGGTCAGGTTCCCACTCAGGTCCCAAGTGGTACCAGTGGGAAAGAATCGCACCGTGGGGAAGGTGATGTCCGCTGAATCGCTTGGAGTGGCCGACCGCACCCGAATCAGGGCTTTGATGATGTGTCCGTTGCTCCAGGAGAAGGAGCCGGTGACTGTCGATGAGCGTGGCGATGGCCTTCAGGGATCCGGAATTGCTGGAATTGGAATCCGTGGCGTTCTGGCAGGCAACCAACGCCAAGAGACCGGCGGCGATCATGGCGAGAGAACGGAAGATGGGGCGGATGAATTTCATGAGGCGTCTCCGTGCTTGGGCAGCGGATGGGAAGGGGAGTCGAGTGAATGAAACCCAAACTAGGTTCGGCTAAAGATCTTGGGTAGACCGGAAAGCACAGCCAGCAACGGTTCAGAAATCCAGCAGCAACCCCGCGCGCAGGTAGTAGCGGTGGAAGGCGGACCAGCCGCTTTCCGCCAGAAGGCTGGAGCGGTCGCCCAGTTTCAGGTCCAATCCCCCGCCCGCCCGCCAGAGGAAATAGGAGTTCCCGAGGCTTGGCCGCAGGCCCGCACCCGCCTCCCCTGCGATGTAGGGCATGAGGGTTCGCCCAAGGGGCAATCGGATTTGGAGCTTGCCATCGATCATTCCGGACGGGCGTCCGGCCACGCATTCGTATCCGATTCCGGGTCCAAACAGGACCATCTGGTCGAAGCGGTACAGGGCGTGTACGGACCAGTTGGTGCGCGGCGACCAATCGCCTTCGGGTACCGCCGTTCCCAACATTCCCTCCAGCGAGAGTCCCCCGGAGGTGGCGAGTCCCGCCAGACAGAGGAGAATCGGGAAGAACTTCAAATTCCCACCGAGGGGTGTTCCGCCGTCCAGCGCTCGAACCCGTCCTCGCTGACGGGGATCTGCTCCGGTGTCAGTTCCAGGGTCTGCACGATGTCGGCGTGGAACACTTGCCAAGCCCCGACTTCGATCTCGCTTTCCAGTTGCCCCTGTCCCCATCCCGAATATCCGAGGAAAATCCTGTAGGAACCGGGCTCCGCACGGTGGAATCGCTTGCCCGGGCTTTCTTCCAGGGGATCTTCCTCCATGCGCCAGGTGAAGTTCCAGTGACCGCCCATGGTCAGACCGTCGGTGATCCTTTGGGACTCCGGGGCAGGCTCGCCGCTCCAGTCCAGGATCTGGATCTTGTCCTGCTCGACCGGGCCGCCCAAGTGGACCTCTCGCAAGCCCCGCATCTCCGGGGGCAGACTTTCGAAGACTTCGTCCAGGGGCATGTGGGAAACGCGGTTCAGGACCAGCCCGTAGTCGCCATCCTTTTCGTGGGCGCAGAGAAGAATCACGGTCCCCTGGAAATTGGGGTCCTTGAGGACTTCATGTCGGGCCACCAGGAAGGCCCCCGTTTGCAACCGCGCCAAGGATTCTTCGGGAGAGAAGCTCATCGGAGGTGAAAAGTAACCAAGCGCCGCCA
>CAYXXL010000373.1:0-3088 GCA_964469025.1 uncultured Fibrobacteria bacterium | reverse complement strand
AGCGCAAGGGGACCTTCGGGGAGCACGAGATTTCGGTGGCCTTCACCCTGCAATGCGCGATCGCGGCGCTGGCGGCCGCCCTGATGTGGGCGTTGGCCCCCCTCTCCCTCCTGGTGTACAGGCAGGCTCCGCACGAGCTCGTGTGGATCATCCGGTCCCTGTCGCTTTCCGTGCTGCTCTCCCCCATCGGGACCACCGCCAGGCTCCAGTTGGAACGCGGCATCGAATTCCACAAGATCGCCACCATCGACATCGCGGCGATGCTGGTGAGCAACGCGGTGGTCCTGGGGATGGTGTTCTCGGGGATGGGGGTCTGGAGCTTCGTCGCGGGCAACGTCGCGAACGCCCTCGCGACCACCATCGGTTCGTGGCTGATGATCCGCTACCGCCCGAGGTTCGTCGTGGATCGGAAACTGGTCAAGGAGCTGCTTTCGTTCGGGGTGTTCTTCCAGTTCGGGAACATCACCAACGAAGCGGCGGGTTGGATCATCCCCCTGATCTCCGGCGCCAGCCTGGGACCCGCCGCCGTGGGCCTGCTCACTTGGGCGTCTTCCAACGGTCGCCGCCCCTTGATGATCGTGGAGAACGTGATGCGCGTGGCCTTCCCGCACTTCTCCCGCCTGCAGGAACACCCCGAGGAGCTGGCAAGCCAGGTGGGCCTCTACTTTCGGCGGCTTCTGCTGGTCTGCTTCGCATGGGCCTTCCTGGCCGTCCTTCTGGGGGCGCCGATGACCCACCTTGTGTACACGGACAAATGGATGCCCGGCGTGGTGGCCCTGCAGCTTTTCGCGTTCGGGCTGTCCCTGGACGTGGTCAACTGGGTGGGCGGGATGACCCTCACCGCCATCGGGGGCGTGAAGGAGACGGCGAAATGGACCATGGTCAAGAGCGTGCTCGCGATCTCGGGAGCCTTCGTCGGCGTGCACTGTCTGGGGATCGTGGGAATCCCCATCGCCTCGATCGCGGCCTCGCTGATCTCGGGAACCGGGCTCTTCTTCCACCTCCGCAAGCGGATTCCGATCCGGTTCCGCGAGCTTTGGACCCCTTCCGTCCCTTTTCTCCTGGCGGGTTTGGCGTATCTGCCGCTCTGGTACGAGGGCGGAAGCCTCCGTCTGGCGGGAGGCTGGGGGATCGGAACCGCGATGATCGGTTGGACGGCCTGGCGAGGATACGAGGAATTCGTCGCGGGACGGAAGACACCGGACCTGGCGCTCCGCGATTGATGGACCGCGGTTTGGACGCGCTTGGAACCGGAAAAGGAAAGGTGCCTGTCGAATCCGATCGGGCGCCCCTCTCTTTTCACTGCGCAACCTTTTAGATTCTCCGGTGTGGTGGAATGCTCCGAAGCGACAAAGCGGTCCGGGTACCGTTCGGAATGGAATTTGGCGCGACAGCTGGTCGCTGCCTTGCTTTTTTCTTCCATCGCCGCCGCCGGTGCCCCGACGGTGGCGGTGCTCCCCTTCACCGGCGAGGACATCGATCCCGGCAAGCTCTCCGAAGCCACCCGGAATTTCCAGAGCCAGCTCTCGTCCACCGACAGTTTCCGGATCGCGCCCAGGCACCAGGTGGATGCCCTCGTCCGGGATTCGCTCTCCGCGGATTCCGCCGCTTGCGACAACAACGACTGCTCGGTGCGGATCGGAAGGATGCTGGGCGTGCAATCGGTCTTCACGGGAATCGTCTCGCAGGAGGTCGAAACCTGGAGGCTCGAGGTCAGCCGCACGGACGTGCAGAGCGGCAAGACCACCTTCGACCATCTGATCGAGATCTACGGCAGCTTCGACGACCTGGCGGGCCGGGGATGCTACAGGATGGCCCGGATGGCGAGCGGTCGGGAATCGTCCGAAAACAACTACACGGTGCTGGACGGTGGCGGAGGCGGCCATGTCTGGCCTTGGATCGTTGGCGGGATCGCCCTCGCGGCGGGCGGTGCCACCGCCGCCGTGCTCCTCCTGACCCACGACGGTTCCACCCCCCCGATCCAGGCGGCCTCCCCCGACCGCCTGATCGTGAAGTGGTGACGTGAATTTCCCGCGATTCCTCCCGGTGCTGCTCTCGTGCCTGGTCCTTTCCTGCGATCGGGACGGCGTGACGGACCCCGCGAATTCCTCGAAGACCGTCACCCTCGCTCCCCGCATCGTCCTCGCCAACGGCCAGTCCCTGCCGGTGGTCGATTCGGTTCGGATCGTGGTCCTGAACGACAGTTCCCGATCGGTCGCTCCCTACTACAGCAAGTCGGTGGCATGGAATCTCCACGCGGACACCATCGAGGGAATTCCCAAGGACGCACCCCTCCTGGTGGAGATGTCGGGTGTCAAGATCCAGGTCGACGGCAGCCTCGCGGTCTGGTGGTCCGGATCGGCCACCGCGACGTTCGGAGGCACGCAGACCCTGGGGGTGGCGTCGTTGCCGGTTCCCGTGGCCGTGGGCGACACCACGGCTCCGGTGATCCTGTCCCGAACGAGCGACACCATCCAAAGCACCGATTCGACCCTTCGGATGGTCTGGAAACTGCGCGAAGACAGCGCCACCACGGCCGTGGTGGACGGAGACACGGTCCAAGCCATCGGGGATTCCGTGGTCTGGACGAAGTCATGGGTTTCCGGAAGCACCTTGGCCGTCCTGGCGAAGTTCCGGGACAATTCGGGGAACGTCGCCCGCGATTCGTTCCTGGCCATCCGCCGCGGGCGCGTGGCGGCACCCGGCTTCTCCGTCGGATCGGGAACCTACTCGGACACCATGCGCGTCGCGATTTCCGACTCCACCGCGGGAGCGCAGATCCAGTACAGCCTGGACACCAGTGCCACCTGGACCAGCTACTCGGGACCGCTCCTGCTGGGCTCGAACACCGAGCTCCGGTCCCGTGCGACAAAACCCGGACTGACGGCGAGCACCGTTTCCAAGGTCGACTACTTCATCCAGGCCGGAACTCCCTCGTTCACACCGCCTCCGGGGACGTTCGACACCACCCAACGCGTCGCCATGGCCACGACGACCCCGGGAGCCGGCATCCACTACACCCTGGACGGCAGCGCGCCCACGGACAGTTCGCCCTTGTACAGCGCGCCCATTTCGGTGGGGACCGCCG
>CAYXXL010000372.1:0-3094 GCA_964469025.1 uncultured Fibrobacteria bacterium | reverse complement strand
TGTATGTATACGACAACCTGGGCGTATTCGTCCTCAACCAAGATCTCTCGAGTCTGGACACCCTGATCTCCTCGGGCGTCCTGACCCGGGATCGGCGCGGCGACTACGAGATCTGGCTGGCCTGGAACGGCAAGGACGCCAAAGGGCACGCCGCCGCCACGGGAGTCTACTCGATCCGCGTCTTCGGCTGGCTCAAGGACGGTGGCCAAACCTACCTGTTCAACGTCCTGAAGAAGCAGGGACTGCACCGACTCGTTCCCAACTGAGGACGATTCACCTCTTGTCTTCTCCCGCGCGAAGGCCCACCAAGCGGATCTGGTCGTGTTCGGCCACCTTCAGGGCCACCGTGCTTCCCGACGGAATCCGTCCCAAAAGATTCGCCAGTTGGGACGCGGACGTGGCCGGGACGACCTTTCGGTCCGGATCGATGACTTCGAGGATGGCGATCCCCGCCGGGATCCCCTTCTCCTGGGCGGGCGATCCCTGCGCCACATCCACGACCAGTACGCCGTGGATGGACGCGGGCAATCCGTTTGCCGTCCTTTCCTTGTCGCCGAGTTCGCCGAGCTTGAGCCCGAAGCGCGGCACCAGGTAGGTGCCGTCGGGTCCTTCCATGGCGGCCATGGAGGAATCCTCGACCGTGGAGCCCAGCTTGCCCAAGGTCACGGAAAGATCGGTCTCCTTGCCGTCCCTGAGCACATGCAGGCCCACCTTGGTCCCGGGGCGCATGGCCGCCACCCGGTTTCGCAGGTCCGCGGAACCCGTGACGGGCTTGCCGGCCAGTTCCAGCACGATGTCTCCCGCCTTGGCTCCGGCAGCCATGGCCGGGGATCCGGGGGCCACCTGCACGACCTTGGCACCATTGCGCCCCGGAATCCGCAGAGCGTCCGCCAGTTCGGGATCCACGTCCTCGATGACCATCCCCAGCCAGCCTCGGGTCACCACGCCGTCGTAGATGAGGTCTTCCGCGATTCGCTTCGCCATGTCGATGGGGATCGCGAAGGAAATTCCCTGGTATCCCCCGGAACGAGACCAGATGCTGGAGTTGATCCCGACGACCTCTCCCTTGAGGTTCACGAGCGGCCCCCCCGAATTGCCCGGATTCACCGCGGCGTCGGTCTGGATGTAGTCGGAGTAGCCCTCGCCTTCCATTTCGTTTCGGCCCAGCGCCGACACGATTCCGGCGGTCACGGTGTTGCGGAACATGTACGGATTGCCCAACGCCAGCACCCATTCCCCGATCCGCAATTTGTCGGAATCGCCGAACGCCGCCACGGCGAGCCTGGTCTTTCCCGGATCGATCCTGATCACGGCCACATCGGCCTTCTCGTCGATGCCCACCACCTTGGCGTCGAAGCGGGTCCGGTCGGGAAGTTCGACCTTGATCTCGTCCTGGTCCTTCACCACGTGGGCGTTGGTGAGGATGTACCCGCGGGCGTCGATCACGAACCCCGAACCGCCGCCCATCTCCTTGCGCTTCTGTTCCGGCGGTGGGCCCTCCTGCTCCTGCGGGAACCCGAACAGGAAGGGAAGGGGTATTCCTTGGGCCTGCACCTCGATGGTCCTGGTGGTGTACACCGTCACCACCGCGGGCTGCACCTGCTCCACCACCGCGGCGAACGCGTCCGACAGTTCCTGCGCGACCGCGGGGGGCTTGGCCAGCTCCGGCCCCTCGCCCAGATGGAGGCTCCCGCGCACGGGCCTGGCGGTGTCGGCTGCGGACCATCCGACGGTTCCAAGGAGAAGGATGCAGGAGAGGGTGGCCGAGTGACGCACGAGGGGTTCCTTTCTCTGAAGTTGGTGGGGGAAAAATTTATATGGAAGAAGACCGCCCGACCCGTGTTCCCCCTTTGAAACGGTGACGGCCCGTCCCGGGAGAATCGGTTTCGTCCGGACCCGGGAAGAGTATTCTTCCCGTGGTCGTCGCGTCCACGGTCCCAGGAGGTCCCATGCGCCCCATCCCCATCCAGATGCTTGCCTTTGCCGTCTCCCTCTGCGGGGCGGTCGAGCCCGCCCTGGAGATCACCGTATACAACGCCGACCTCGCCCTGGTCAAGGATCGCCGCGGGATCGATCTCCCCAAGGGTCGGTCCAGCCTGCCTTGGGAGGGCGTGGCGCAGACCCTGGACCCGAGTTCCGCGAGTTTTTCCTGCCCGGGAGCCCGGATGCTGGAGCAGAACTACCGCTACGACCTGGTGTCGCGGGAGGTGCTTCTGCGGAAGTATCTGGGCCGCGAAGTCACGTTGGTGCGCGAGACGCAGGCACAGGACGGGAAGACCGTGTCGTCGGAAACAACGGGACGGATCCTGTCCCTGGAGGGAGATCGCATCACCTCCCTGGAGTCGGGAGGGAAGATCCTGCTGGATCCGCCCGGCAGGGTGGTGCTGCCGAGCCTGCCCGAAGGGCTGCTGGTGCACCCCACCCTGGTGCTGGATCTGCAGAGCCCCGAGGGAGGCCGGGCCGCCGCGGAACTCCGCTATCTCTGCCACGGGATTTCATGGCAGGCCGACTACATCGCCGTGCTCGATTCCCTGGACCAGTCCATGGATCTCGACGGCCTGGTCACCCTGGTGAACCGTTCGGGCACCTCGTTCCGTGACGCGAGACTGAAGCTGGTGGCGGGGGACGTCAACCTGATTCCGGCAAATCCCAGACCGCAGGCCATGTCCAAGGCGTTCCTGGCGCGAGGTTCGGGGGCGGCCATGGACGAGGCCGTCCCGGGCTTTTCCGAGCAGGGTCTCCTGGAGTACCACCTCTACTCCCTGGGCAGGCCCGCGACGCTCCTGGACAACGAACAGAAGCAGATCAGCCTGCTGTCGGCGCAGGGGTCCGCGGTGCGAAAGAGGTTCGTGTTCGACGAATCCCTGGGCTCCAGGTACTGGTGGTGGAACGGCGACGCGGACACCAAGGAGGGGCGGAAGCTCGCCGTGATCGTGGATGTGGAGAACAAGGAGTCCAACCATCTGGGCATCGCCCTTCCGAAGGGCAAGGTCCGCGTCTACAAGGCCGACGCCTCGGGACAGCTCCAGTTCGTGGGCGAGGAGTCTGCGCGGCAGTACTGTTGGCGGATTTTCGGGTTTCCTGGTTTTGGGGT